>NZ_DATNJW010000636.1:0-9568 GCF_035603715.1 Mycobacterium sp.
CCCGTTGCCGATCCCGTCGAGGCGGAGCCGCCTACGGCGGACCACGAATCGTCAACCGCAGTAGCCGAATCGTCAACGGCAGAAGCGCTTTTCGCCGGCGACGATGTCGCGGATCTGCGTTCGCGGTGGGCCGGCGTTCAGGCCGCTTTCGTAGACAACCCCAAGGAGTGCGTCCAGAAGGCAGACCATCTCGTATCCGATCTGGTCGAGCATCTCACGACGGGATTCGCCCAGGCACGGTCCCGGCTGGAAGAACAATGGTCGCGAGGCCAGGAGGCCTCCACTGAAGATCTGCGCGTGGCGCTGATGCACTACCGCGAATTCTTCGACCGCTTGCTCGCCGTTTAACTAGCTGTACGACAACATAATTCGCTATTCAGCGCCACACGAGTTGCATGCCTTCGCCGGCGAGCCAGACATTGAGGTCATAACCGTTTCGGGCCAGGCCGTCGACCGCGTGCACGGCGCGCTGCACGGCCTGCTCGGCGACTTCTGGAGCCAGCAGGCCGTGCCGCATAGCGTCCAACAGTTCGTCGGTGTCGCTTAGCGTCACACTTCGGCCGGTGCGGACCACGAGGTCGAGGTAGTGATCCTCGGAACTCCACAAATGCGGACCCGGGGTGTATTCACCGACGTCGAGGTAGTAATTCTGATCGCGTTCGTGGCCTGGGTTGAAGTGGAAGATCGTCGCCCGCAAGCCCAGTGATGGCAGCAGCCACGATTCGAGGTAGTGGAACTGCGCGCGCCCGGGCGTGGGGCGGGCCAGATAAAGACCCCACGGCTGAACAACGTAGTCATCCACGGCCCGAACGATGCCCTTGGGATCGGTGTTGGTGCGGCCGCGCAGGTCGAACGTCTCGTGCTTGGGGGCGTGAATGGCGTACCTCTTATCAGCGGCGAAGCCGGATTTTCCAACGGACAAAGCAGGCGAAGAACACCGTCAGCCCGGCGAGCATGCCCATGTCGAGCAGCCAGAAATGGCGGGTGTGCTGCCAGAACTGATCCTGAGGAAGCAGCGTGGGCGGCACCAGATGCCGGACGTCGATAGTCGACGATGCGGCCGCATACCCCCAGCGCGCGGGCATCAGCCACGACAACTGGTCCAGACCAAGTCGGCCGGTCACCGGAACCATCCCGCCGCACAGCACCAGCTGGGCCATCACCGCGACCACGAACAACGGCATGATCTGTTCGCTGGACCGGACCAACGACGAGATGGCCAGGCCCAGGACGGCCGAGGCGACACAGGTTGCGGCGACGGTGATGAACAGCTCGACGGTGGCTGCCACCGTCGAATGGCCCAGCAGCACCGCTCCCTGGCTCGGGGCGCCCTTGCCTGCCACCACGATCGCGGTCACGATCGCCGCCTGCAGAATGGCGAACCCACAGAACACCAGCGTCTTGGCCAGCAGGTACGCCGTGGTCGACAAGCCGACCGCCTGCTCGCGCTGAAAAATGGCACGCTCGCCGACCAGGTCGCGAATCGTGAGCGCGACGCCCATGAACGCAGCGGCCGGCAGCAGTAGCGCCAGGATCTGCGCCGACTCGTCGGGCGTCCCCGTGTGCGGGCCCGCGGGGCGGAACCCGGTGCTACCGGGCACGGTAAGCGACAACGCGCCGAGGATGAACGGCAGCAGCGCCAGGAAGACGAAATACGCCCGGTCGGCGACCACGAGCCGGACCTGCCGGCGTGCGATCGTCGAGATCTGACGCGGAACGCTGGTATGGACCGGCTCGCCCAGGTCGGCCGGCTGGCCCGATTTCGACGGCGGCTGCGGCTCTTGGCGCTCCCGGAACCGGCGGTTGGCCTCGTCCGGGTCGGCACCGACTTGGCTGAAGATCTTGGCCCAGTTGGTGGTGCCCATCACCTCGCCGATGCCGTCCGGCGGTCCGCAATAAGCTGTCTTCCCGCCCGGTGCCACCAACAGCACCTGGTCGCACACGTCGAGATAGGACAGCGAGTGCGTGACGACCAGCACCACCCGGCCGGCGTCGGCCAGTTGGCGCAGCATCGTCATGACCTGCAGGTCCAGCGCCGGGTCCAGACCCGAGGTGGGTTCGTCGAGCATCAGCAGTGATGGCCCGGTGAGCAGCTCGAGTGCCACCGAGGCCCGTTTGCGCTGTCCGCCAGAGAGCTTGTCGACGCGAGTGTTGGCGTGCTTGGTCAGGTCGAGTTCCTCGAGCACCTGCGAGACGACCCTGGTCCGGTCGGCTTTGCTGGTGTCGGGGGGCAGACGCAATTCGGCCGCGTAGCTCAGCGCCTGGTTGACCGTCAGCTGACGATGGACGACGTCGTCCTGGGGGACCATGCCGATCCTGCTGCGCAGCGAGGCGTACTCGGCGTGAATGTCGTGTCCCTCGAACGTCACTGACCCCGAGCTGGGTGTGGTGTAACCGGCGATCAGCCGGGCCAGCGTGCTCTTTCCGGCGCCCGATCCGCCGATCACCGCAGTCAGCGTTCCCGGCCGCGCGGTCAGCGAAATGTCGCTCAGCAGCTGTTTGCCGTTCTCGACGACGTACTGGACGTTGCGCACCTCCAGGCCGCCGGTTCGCGTCGCCGCTTCGGTCTCGCTGCGACGGACCAGCAGGCCGCTGCTGACCACCAGGTCGATGTTGCCGACTGTGACGACGTCGCCCTCGCTCAAGATCGCCGACCCGACCCGGGTGCCGTTGACGAACGTCCCGTTGACGCTGGTGTCGCGAATCTCGGTGCCCAGCGGGGTCAGGTTCAGCGTCGCGTGATACCGCGAGGCCAGCACGTCGGGGACGACGATGTCGTTGTCGGAGGCCCGCCCGATCGTCACCGCGCCGGCTGGTTTGGCGGCCGGCGCCACCCTCGGCGACAGCATTTTGACGAACCGCGTCGCGAAATTCGACGCGTCGGGCGCCCGGTTGTCGAGCTTGGTGACCTCGGTGGGCGGCACCTGATCCTGCGTGGGCATGGCCCGGGCGTTGACCACCGTCGTGTCCTCTGGGGGTGGCCCCGCCGGTGGCCGTCCGGCCTGCACATTGGTCGGGTACTCCGAAGGGGACAACGGCCGCCGGACTGGTGGGGCGGGTCGGGCCTGCGGGACGGGTGACGGCACGGGCTCGGCACCGCTTCGCCGCGGCGGGGCAGCAGGCGCAACGGGCGCGGCCGGCGTCGACCACGACATCGTCGATTGCGCCGCGGGTGGGGCTGCACCTCCCGTCGGCCGGCTGCCTTTGCCGCGGCGTGGTCCGACCTCGAATGTGAGTCGCGGTCCGCCGGGATTGCCGACGTTGATGCTTTGCCCGTCATGGATGTCGACCACCGGCGTGCGGTAGCCGTTGACGAAAGTCCCGTTCACCGAGCCGTTGTCGATGGCCACCCACTTGCCCTGCTCGAAACGGAGGATCAGATGCGCGCGCGAAATCCGCGGATCGGCGATCCGGACATCAGCGCGCAAATCGCGGCCGATGACGACGTCGTGACCCGGCGCGAAGGTGCTTTCTGAGCCGTTGTGCCAGATGGTCAGAATGGGTGGGGCTGGTCGACTCACCACTCCAGTATCGACTCCGCGGCGGCGCGGCTCCCACGGGACGCACTGTGATTCAGCTATATGTTGCCGCGAGCTGCTGCGACGCTCCGATTCACAGCTGTTTCATAAGCGCCACAACAGGGGCGCACCGTATCTGGCGGCATGATTGCGAAGGTTAGGCAGGCTGTTGCGAACTAGGCCGCGCGCCACGAGATTTCGAAAACGTCCTAACCGCAACTAATTTAAAAGTGTAGTCCGGTGGGGGTGACCGGGAGCGTGCTGGATCGCGCGCACAGCGAGAGAAGCGAGGGGGTAAGTGTGTCTAGGGACGAGGCGACCAGAGCTACGGAGCGCTGGGACGCCCAATCAGGGCCGTCGGCACCCGCTGAGCCGCAGCGCGCCCGTAGCCTGCTCGAGCGCGGCTACGCGTCGCTTCCCGATCTGCGGATCACCCGCCTGCTGACCCGGGTCCCGCTGATCAAATCGCGTCCCGACCGGGAGTCGGTGAAGGTCGGCCGATCCGGCGCGGACGATGGGCAGGGCAGTGCGATCGCCACGCCGACGTCTTTCGCCGGCTACACCATCCTGCGGCCATTGGGGTCCGGCGGGATGGCTGACGTCTACCTCGCCAAGCATCCCCGCTTGCCGCGCCGTGACGCGCTGAAGGTGTTGAGCGAAGGGACAACGGCCGACCAGGAATTCCGCGAACGATTCAATCGCGAAGCCGATTTGGCCGCCACGCTGTGGCATCCGCACATCGTCGCCGTGCACGATCGTGGCGAGTTCGACGGTCACCTGTGGATCGCGATGGACTACGTCGAGGGCACCGACGCCGCCCGGCTGATGCGGGACCGCTTCCGTGGCGGCATGGCCGACGGCGACGTCTGTGCGATCGTCACCGCCGTCGCCAGCGCGCTCGACTACGCCCATGCCCGCGGGCTACTGCACCGCGACGTCAAGCCCGCCAACATCCTGCTGACCCACCCCGACGAGGATGATCGCCGAATCCTGTTGGCGGACTTCGGCGTTGCCCGTCAACTCGCTGACATCAGCGGAATCACCGAAACGAACGTCGCGGTGGGCACCGTTGCCTACGCTGCCCCCGAACAACTCGTCGGGTCCAACATCGATGGCCGCGCCGACCAATACGCGCTGGCCGCCTCGGCATTCCACCTACTCACCGGTGCGCCGCCGTACCAAAACTCCAATCCCGTCGCGGTGATCGGACAGCACCTGCATGCGGCGCCACCCCGACTCAGCGACTACCGCCCCGACCTGGCCGACCTCGACGACGTGTTCTTCAAGGCGCTCGCGAAGGATCCGTCGGACCGGTTTGACCGGTGCCGCCAGTTCGCCGCGGCGTTCAGCGAGCACGTCTCCTGCCACCCAGCCGGTGATCGCGCCTCCAGGCCGAAAACCCGCCGCACCGGCTTCTGGAACGCTGTACGACGACCTTCCCTGAAAGCCGCCATCGCCCTGGCGATGATCGTCACGACCGTCCTCGCGCTGACCGTGACGTGGGCGATCTCGTTCTTCTCCTGGGACGACCAGCCGCAAGCGAACCGCGCGTCGCCGCCTCGGGTGAGCAGGACGTCGACCTCGGGGTCAGCCCTGGCTGCGCCGCCGCTGAACGGCAGTTATCGGCTGGACTACGACCGGGCTAAGCAGACGTCCAACGGCGTCATCCGTACCAACGGCGGAGCCACCAGCTGGTGGGCCTTTTCCTCCGCGTGCACCGCGACCGGGTGCGCTGCCACGGGCACCAAACTGGACGACACGAGTCATCAACTGGCCAAAACCGGCGGCACCGGCAATGCCGGCGTTCTGCATTTCGTCGACGGCCACTGGCAAGCCGAGCCCCGCCAGGTGCAGGTGCAGTGCCGCACTGCCCGCGGCGGGCCGATGTCCACTCAGTCGGAGACCGTGGTGTGGACGTTGACGCCGGAACCGGATGGCACGTTGCGCGGGGTGCAGACCCAGACCGTGCAGAGCAACGAGTGCGGGTCGCAGGGGGCCACGCTGCGTATACCGGTCGTGGCGTCCCGGACCGGTGATGTTCCGCCGGGGGTGACGGTGGCCGATCCCGCGCAGGCGGCGAACACCACCGCCACCCCGATCGGAACCGCGATGCCCGCGGTGCTGGGTGGGCCGTGCACCGACATCGACAAGGTCGCGTTCGACTCCACGGCCAACCAGCAGGTCGTCTGCGAGGGCAATACCTGGGACAAGGCTCCGCCGACCACCGGCGTGCACCCGGTCGGCACCTCGTGCGATGACACGCCGGTTTTCACGATGTCGAAGTCCGACGACGGGCACCTCATCGAATGCGATCCCGGCACCCGGGTGTGGAGCAGCCAGCACAGCTGACCTTCTGTCGGTGCGGAGCTCTACCCTGGTGAGCATGGCGTTTGCTACCGAGCACCCCGTAATTGCGCACTCCGAATATCGCCCGGTCGAGGCGATGGTGCGCGCAGGTGGCCACTTCGAGGTGGTCAGCCCGTACGCGCCCGCCGGTGACCAGCCGGCCGCCATCGACGAGTTGGAACGCCGGATCCAGGCGGGCGAGCGCGACGTCGTGCTGCTGGGTGCCACCGGTACCGGAAAGTCGGCCACTACCGCGTGGCTCGTCGAGCGGCTGCAGCGGCCGACTCTGGTGATGGCGCCCAACAAGACACTGGCGGCTCAGCTGGCCAACGAGTTGCGAGAAATGTTGCCGCACAATGCCGTTGAGTACTTCGTCTCGTACTACGACTACTACCAGCCCGAGGCCTATATCGCGCAGACCGACACGTACATCGAAAAGGACAGCTCGATCAACGACGACGTGGAGCGGCTGCGGCACTCCGCCACGTCGTCGCTGCTGTCGCGCCGTGACGTGGTGGTGGTGGCGTCGGTGTCCTGCATCTACGGTCTGGGCACGCCGCAGTCCTACCTGGACCGCTCGGTCGAACTTCAGGTGGGCGCCGAGGTCCCGCGTGATGCACTGCTGCGGCTGCTGGTCGACGTCCAGTACACCCGCAACGACATGTCCTTCACTCGTGGCACGTTCCGGGTCCGCGGCGATACCGTCGAGATCATTCCGTCGTACGAGGAATTGGCCTTACGCATCGAGTATTTCGGCGACGAAATCGAGGCGCTCTACTACATGCACCCGCTCACCGGGGAGGTGATCCGCAAGGTCGACTCGCTTCGCGTCTTCCCGGCGACTCACTACGTCGCCGGACCGGAGCGGATGGCCCACGCGATCTCCACCATCGAGCAGGAACTCGAGGAGCGCCTCGCCGAGTTGGAGGGTCAGGGCAAGCTGCTGGAGGCCCAACGGCTGCGGATGCGGACCAACTATGACGTCGAGATGATGCGTCAGGTCGGGTTCTGCTCCGGCATCGAGAACTACTCGCGGCACATCGATGCTCGCGGGCCGGGCTCGCCACCCGCGACCCTGCTGGACTATTTCCCCGAAGACTTCTTGATGGTGATCGACGAGTCGCATGTCACGGTGCCGCAGATCGGCGGCATGTACGAGGGCGACATGTCCCGCAAGCGCAACCTCGTCGAATACGGGTTCCGGCTTCCCTCGGCGTGCGACAACCGGCCGCTGACCTGGGAGGAGTTCGCGGACCGGGTCGGACAGACGGTGTATCTGTCGGCGACGCCCGGTCCTTACGAGCTGAGTCAGGCCGCGGGGGAGTTCGTCGAGCAGGTGATTCGCCCGACCGGGCTGGTCGACCCCAAGGTCGTGGTGAAGCCGACCAAGGGCCAGATCGACGACCTGATCGGCGAGATCCGAAAACGCGCCGAGGCCGACCAGCGGATCTTGGTGACGACGTTGACCAAGAAGATGGCTGAGGATCTCACCGACTATCTGCTGGAGTTGGGGATCCGGGTCCGCTACCTGCACTCCGAGGTCGACACGCTGCGACGGGTCGAGCTGCTGCGCCAGCTGCGGCTGGGTGACTACGACGTGCTGATCGGCATCAACCTGCTGCGGGAGGGTCTCGATCTGCCGGAGGTGTCGCTGGTCGCGATCCTGGACGCCGACAAGGAAGGCTTCCTTCGCTCGTCGCGCAGCCTGATTCAGACCATCGGCCGCGCAGCCCGCAACGTTTCCGGCGAAGTGCACATGTACGCCGACAAGATCACCGACTCGATGAGAGAGGCGATCGACGAGACCGACCGTCGGCGGGCCAAGCAGGTTGCCTACAACGAAGCCAACGGCATCGACCCGCAGCCGCTGCGTAAAAAGATCGCCGACATCCTCGATCAGGTCTACCGCGAGGCCGACGACACCGAGGCCGTGGAGATCGGCGGATCGGGGCGTAACGCGTCACGCGGGCGACGTGCTCAGGGTGCGCCCGGCCGCGCGGTCAGCGCCGGGGTGTTCGAAGGGCGCGACACGGCCAGCATGCCGCGGGCCGAACTGGCTGATCTGATCAAAGACCTCACCGAGCAGATGATGACCGCGGCGCGCGACCTGCAGTTCGAGTTGGCCGCCCGGTTCCGCGATGAAATCGCCGACCTCAAGAAAGAGTTGCGCGGGATGGACGCCGCCGGTCTGAAGTGAGCTCACCCCACGACCAGGCAGCTGCCGACGGCTGGCGCACGCTGCTGGGTCCCCGATTCCTAGGGACCTCAATACTTCTCGCCGGTGGCGTAGCGCTGTATGCGACCAACGAGTTCGTCACGGTCAGTCTGCTGCCGAGCGCGATCGCCGACATCGGCGGCGAACGGCTGTATGCCTGGGTGACCACCCTGTACCTGGTGGGGTCGGTTGTCGCGGCGACGACCGTCAACGCGATGTTGCTGCGCATCGGGCCGCGAGTGTCATTTCTGTTGGGACTGATCGTGTTCGGGATCGGCAGCGTGGTGTGCGCGCTGGCTCCCGGCATGGAGGTGTTGCTGGTGGGCCGCACCCTGCAGGGCACCGCCGGGGGATTGTTGGCCGGTTTGGGCTACGCGCTGATCAATACCGCTCTGCCGCGCTCGCTGTGGACCCGAGCCTCGGCACTGGTGTCGGCAATGTGGGGTGTCGCGACCGTGATCGGCCCGACGGCCGGCGGCCTCTTCGCCCAATTTGGTCTGTGGCGTTGGGCGTTCGGGGTCATGGCGATTCTCGCGGTACCGATGGTCGTGCTGGTCCCGCGGGTGCTGCCGGCCCGCGTCGATTCTGACGAGGCCGCGCCTACGTTGAAAGTGCCGGTGTGGTCGATAGTCCTGTTGGGCACTGCGGCGTTGACGATCAGCGTCGCTCAGGTTCCGACGGACGTAGGACTGACCGCAGCGTTGCTCGCGATCAGCCTGGCTCTGGTCGGCGGATTCATCCTCGTCGATCGACGCATGCCTGTAAAAGTGTTACCGCCCAGCGTTTTTGGAAATGGCCCGTTGAAATGGATCTATCTGGCTCTGGCGGTGCTGATGGCCTCGGCGATGGTCGACATGTACGTACCGCTGTTCGGGCAACGTCTGGCGCATCTGGTCCCGGTCGCGGCCGGGTTTCTGGGCGCCGCTTTGGCGGTCGGGTGGGCGGTCAGCGAGGTCCTCAGCGCGTCGCTGAGCAGCAGGAAAGTCATCAATCGGGTAGTCGTGTTCGGTCCGCTTGTCATCGCGTTGGGTCTGGGTCTGGCCGCGGCCACCCAATTCGACAATGCGTCCGCGGGCCTGGTCGTCACGTGGGCGCTGGCGCTGACGATCACCGGAATCGGTATCGGGGCAGCGTGGCCGCATCTGTCGGCGTGGTCGATGCACTGCATCGACGACGAAGCCGAAGGTCCCGCGGCGGCGGCCGCCATCAACACGATCGAGGTCATCGCCGGCGCATTCGGCGCCGGCCTGGCCGGCGTCGTGGTCAACACCGCCCACGGCAGCACGGTCATCGCCGCGCGGGCCCTGTTCGCGGTCTTCGGCGTGGTGGGCTTACTAGGCGCGTGGGTCGCCTACCGGGCCACTCGGGATCTGCGCTGACCAGCGTGCATTTCGCCGAACCGGAGACGGCGTTGATATCGCCGAACGACCGGCCACGCCACTTGTCACACCCTGCTGGTGCGACGGTAGCCGGCACGGTCAACGGGTCG
>NZ_DATNJW010000637.1:0-19663 GCF_035603715.1 Mycobacterium sp.
GTCGCCGAGGCCGATGCCCGGGTCCGGCTGCCCAAGACCAACGACTACCTCAACGCCGACGCCATCATCGCCGCGGCCCGCGCGGCCGGCGCCGACGCGGTGCACCCCGGCTACGGATTCCTCTCGGAGAACGCCGAGTTCGCCGCCGCGGTGCAAACCGCGGGTCTGACCTGGATCGGCCCGCCGGTAGACGCGGTGCGCGCGATGGGCTCGAAGATCGAGTCCAAGAAAATGATGGCCGCCGCCGGGGTTCCCGTGCTCGAGGAACTCGACCCGGACACCGTCACCGCCGACCAGTTGCCGGTGCTGGTGAAGGCGTCCTCTGGCGGCGGCGGCCGCGGAATGCGGGTGGTCGACCAATTAGACGCCCTGCCAAGCGAAGTGGCCGCCGCTCAGCGCGAGGCCCAGTCCGCGTTCGGCGACCCGACCGTGTTCTGCGAGCGCTACCTGCCAACTGGCCACCACGTCGAGGTCCAGGTGATGGCCGACTCGCACGGCACGGTGTGGGCTGTCGGCGAGCGGGAGTGCTCGATCCAGCGCCGCCATCAGAAGATCATCGAGGAAGCCCCGTCACCGTTGGTGGAACGCACACCGGGCATGCGAGCCAGGCTGTTCGAAGCCGCCCGGCTGGCGGCCGGCGCGATCGGCTACACCGGCGCGGGGACGGTGGAATTCCTTGCCGACGACGACGGCGAGTTCTACTTCCTGGAGATGAACACCCGGCTGCAGGTCGAACACCCGGTCACCGAGGAGACCACCGGACTCGACCTGGTCGAGCTGCAGATCGCCGTCGCCGACGGCGGCCGATTGGACGCTGAACCGCCTGCCGCGCATGGATATTCCATCGAAGCCAGGCTCTACGCCGAGGATCCGGCGCGGGACTGGCAGCCGCAGGCCGGCCAGGTGCAACGCATCGATGTGCCAGCGGCACGCACCGAGTTCAGCACACTCGGGGCGCGGACCGGCATCAGGCTCGACTCCGGAATCGTCGACGGCTCGGTGGTTTCCATCCACTACGACCCGATGCTGGCCAAGGTGATCTCCTACGCTCCGACGCGCCACCATGCGGCGCTGGTGCTCGCCGACGCGCTGGCGCGAGCCCAGCTGCACGGCTTGCGCACCAACCGCGATCTGCTGGTCAACGTGCTGCGGCATCAAGCGTTCCTGGACGGCGCCACCGACACCGCGTTCTTCGACACGCACGACCTGGCGAAGCTATCCGCCCCGCTGGTGGACGACGCCGTCGTCCGGTTGTCAGCGATCGCCGCGGCGCTGGCCGACGCGGCCGGAAACCGGGCGACGGCCACCGTGCTGGGCTCGGTCCCCAGCGGGTGGCGCAACCTGGCGTCGGGCTACCAGGTCAAGACCTATGCCGACGACAACGGCGTGCAGCATCGCATCGAATACCGTTTCACCCGAACCGGATTGCGGCTGCCCGCCGACGAGTCGATACAGCTGGTCTCCGTGACGGCGCACGACGTCGTGTTGGCCGACGACCACGGGGTGGCACGTAGCTTCGCAGTGGCGCGCCATGACCAGGACGTCTACATCGACTCGGCGCACGGGCCGGTACACCTGGTGGCGCTGCCCCGCTTCCCCGAGCCGGGATCGGCCGTCGAGAGGGGTTCGCTGGTTGCACCCATGCCCGGCAACGTCATTCGGCTCGGCGCAGCGGTCGGCGACGCGGTCACGGCCGGCCAGCCCCTGATTTGGCTGGAGGCGATGAAGATGGAGCACACCATCACCGCGCCGGCCGACGGCGTGCTCGCGGAACTCAACGTCGCTACCGGCCAGCAAGTCGAGGTCGGCGCTGTCTTGGCACGCGTCGACCTGCCCCATGATCCCGAAGCAGAAGGAGACACACCATGACCGACAGCAGCTTCATCGAAAACGAAGACCGCAAGTCGCTGCGCAAGGCGGTGTCCGAATGGGCATCCAGTTACGGCAGCGAGTATTACCTGAAGAAAGCCCGTGCACAGGAGCACACCGACGAATTATGGTCGGAAGCAGGCAAACTCGGTTTCCTGGGCGTGAATCTCCCCGAGGAGTACGGCGGCGGCGGCGCAGGCATGTACGAGCTGTCGCTGGTCATGGAGGAGATGGCGGCCGCGGGTAGCGCGCTACTGCTGATGGTCGTGTCGCCCGCCATCAACGGAACCATCATCAGCAAGTTCGGTACCGAGGAGCAGAAGAAGCGCTGGATTCCCGGTATCGCCGACGGCTCGCTGACGATGGCGTTCGCGATCACCGAACCCGACGCCGGCTCCAACTCTCACAAGATCACCACCACGGCCCGCCGCGACGGCGGCGACTGGATCCTCAAGGGACAGAAGGTTTACATCTCGGGCGTCGACCAGGCTCAGGCCGTGCTGGTGGTGGCGCGCTCCGAGGAAGCAAAGACCGGCAAGCTACGACCGGCGCTGTTCGTGGTGCCCACCGATTCACCCGGATTCACCTACACCCCGATCGACATGGAGATCATCAGCCCCGAGCGGCAGTTCCAGGTCTTCCTCGACGATGTGCGACTGCCCAGCGACGCGCTCGTCGGCGCCGAAGACGCCGCGATCGCACAGCTTTTCGCGGGCCTGAACCCCGAGCGCATCATGGGCGCGGCCAGTAGCGTCGGCATGGGTCGTTTTGCGTTGGACCGGGCCGCCGACTACGTCAAGACGCGCCAGGTGTGGGGAACGCCGATCGGCTCGCACCAGGGGTTGTCACATCCGTTGGCGCGGTGCCACATCGAGGTCGAACTCGCCAAGTTGATGATGCAGAAGGCCGCCACGCTCTACGACAACGGCGACGACGGTGGTGCCGCGACGGCCGCCAACATGGCGAAATACGCTGCGGCCGAGGCTGCTACACGCTCGGTCGACCAGGCCGTCCAGTCGCTCGGCGGCAACGGGTTGACCAAGGAGTATGGCGTCGCCGCCATGCTGGCCTCGGCCCGGCTCGGCCGCATCGCACCGGTCAGCCGCGAGATGGTGCTCAACTTCGTCGCACAGACATCGCTCGGCCTGCCCCGGTCGTACTGATGGACACTCTCGTCGAGTACGCCGTCGACGGGCAGGTAGCGCGGCTGACACTGGATTCGCCGCACAACCGCAACGCGCTGTCGTCGACGTTGGTCGGCCAGCTGCATCAGGGCCTGCGCGATGCGGCGGGCGATCCCGCGGTGCGGGTCGTCGTGCTCGGCCACACCGGTAACACCTTCTGCGCGGGCGCCGACCTGTCCGAGGGGTCGGCGGCAAACGCGGATCCCGCCGAGGCGACCGCCCAGCGGTCCCGCGAAATGGCGACGTTGCTGCGCGCCATCGTCGAGTCGCCGCGACCGGTGATCGTCGCCGTCGACGGACATGTTCGAGCCGGCGGCATGGGCCTGGTCGCGGCCGCCGATCTCGCCGTCGCGGGACCCCGCAGCACCTTCGCGCTGACCGAAGCCCGGATCGGAGTGGCGCCGGCGATCATCTCGCTGACGCTGCTGCCGAAATTGTCCGCCCGCGCGGCCGCCCGCTACTACCTGACCGGCGAGACGTTCGACGCCGCCACCGCCGCCTCGATCGGGCTGATCACGATGGCCGCCGACGACGTCGACGCAGCGGTGGCTTCGCTGGTCGCCGACATCGGGCGCGGCTCACCGCAGGGCCTGGCAGCGTCGAAGGCGCTGACCACCGCCGCGGTGCTGGACGGGTTCGACCGCGACGCCGAGCGGCTGGGCGAGGAGTCGGCACGGCTGTTCGTCTCCGACGAAGCCCGCGAGGGCATGCTGGCGTTCCTGCAGAAGCGGCCGCCCAGTTGGGTGTCCGGATAGAGGCCCCGCCGCCAGCCCGCCCAGGTTTCTCCGCTAAGCAAGACGTGTGGAGGACGACAACCGCTGGCGAAATGTGTTGCGCAGCCTGTTCACCGGATGGCAGCGTCCGACCACCCATCCGGTAGACACCAGCGGCGAAGGCGCCGAGAGCCTGATCGGGTTCGTGGTGGCCGCCGCATTGGTGGGCGTGCTCACCGGCCTCAGCGCGGCGAGCTTCCGGCTCCTGCTCACGCAGGCCACCCGACTGCGTGACGGGCTCGCCGCCTGGGCGCACGGCAGCTGGTGGGGGTTGCTCGTCGTGGTGCTCGCATGTACCGCCGCCGCCGCGATCGCCGCCGCCCTGGTGCACCGGGTCGAACCGCACGCCGAGGGCAGCGGCATCCCGCGGGTCGAAGCAGTTGCAGATGGCCGCGTCCGACCCGACCGGTTTCGGATCCTGCCGGTCAAATACATCGGCGGGCTGCTGGCCATTGGCAGCGGCATGGCGCTTGGTCGCGAGGGACCGTCGGTCCAAATGGGCGGCTCGGCAGCCGTGATCGTCGCCACCCTGACCCGGCGCAATCTCGCCGACTTGCGCGTTCTGGTCGCCGGCGGTGCCGCGGCGGGACTGGCGACCGCATTCAACGCGCCGATCGCCGGCGGCGTGTTCGTGCTCGAAGAGCTGGTCAAGCGGTTTGATCCGCGCACCACAGTCGCCACCCTGGTGGCGTCCGCGTCCGGGTTTATCGCTGCCCACCTGCTGGTGCAATCGCAATACGAATTCAAGATGACCACGCTGCCCGACCCGCGAATGGTGCAGTACGGCTGGGTGTTGGTCATCGGAGTCGTCGCCGGCCTGTTCGGTGTGCTCTACAACCATGCGGTGATGTTCGCCCTGCGCCGAGCCGACGCCAGCGCCTGGCCGAAGGAAGTTCGCGCTGCGCTCACCGGCGCGGCGGTCGGGCTACTTGTGTGGTTGGCACCGGATCTGGTCGGCGGCGGTGACAACCTCACCCAGAACGCATTACTGGGTCACGGCGCTCTCCTGGCGACCGCCGGCGTGCTCGTTCTGCGTTTCGCGCTCGGTATCGTCTCCTACGCCGCGGCCACGCCCGGCGGGTTGTTCGCGCCGATGCTCGTGCTCGGATCGCAGGCCGGGCTGATCGTCGGGCTGATCGCCACGCACCTGACACCGCATGCCGCACCCAACCTGGCCGCGTGTGCACTGATCGGTATGGCCGCCTTTTTCGCGGCGTCCGTGCACGCCCCGGTCACCGGCCTGATCCTGGCGACCGAAATGACGGGCAACACCAATGAGTTGCCACCCATGCTCGGCGCATGTGCCATCGCGATGCTGGTCGCCATCGCACTACGATCTCGATCCATCTACGACCAGCTCGCCGATCGCGCCGCGGACAACGCGCCACCACACCTGAGTGAAATCTGAGGGTGACGCAACAGTTTGGCGAAGACGCCTTGCAGCAAAATTTCTTGGCCGTAGGCTCGTCACTGATGAGGAAGTCAGCGCAGCGAGGCGCGCAGGATCCACGGAACGCGACCACGCGTGCCGGCGAGACCGATCGCATTCAGGTCGCCCAGCTGCTCACCGACGCCGCCGCTCAGGGCCAACTGCAGATGAGCGACTACGAAGACCGCCTCACCAAGGCCTACGCGGCGCAGACCTACGAGGAACTCGATCGCCTGCGGTCCGACCTGATCGGGTCATCGGTGAGTCCGCAACGCGGCGGTGCCGCCAAGCCCGCGCCGTCGATGCTGCTGCTGGCCATCATGAGCGCGTTCGAGCGGCGCGGCCGCTGGAACGTGCCCAAGAAGCTGACGACGTTCGCGCTGTGGGGTGGCGGCGTGATCGACCTGCGCTACGCGGACTTCACTTCCACCGACGTCGAGATCCACGCCACGTCGATCATGGGCGGGCAGACCATCCTGTTGCCGCCCGAAGTCAACGTGGAGATCAAGGGCCACGGGGTGATGGGTGGGTTCGACCACAACGTCACGGGTGAAGGCACCCCCGGCGCACCGACCGTGCGGATCCGCGGCTTCTCGTTGTGGGGCGGCGTCGGTATCCGGCGCAAGAATCGCAAGACCCAGCACTAGCCCGTTGAACTATCGGCGGCGGCTGCGCAGGTAGTCGCCGACCACCGCCGCGCCCAGCCCGTCGAGATCGGGATCGACAACGCGGCCCTCGACACGACGCGCGACCTGGTCGATGAAACGGGCCAGCCCCGGGTCGCTGCCCAACCGGAAGATCGTCACCTGCGCGCCCAACCGGGCCATCTCGTCGAAGCCGCGCACGGTGTTGGCGATGGTCCGCGGATGCGGCGGGTAGTCAAAAAACACCGCAGAACCCCGCCCATCTCCGGCGTCTTCGAGGTGTGCGGTCGGCTCGCCGTCGGTGACCACCAGCAGGACGGGCTGCGCATTGGGATGGCGGCGCAGATGCCGGCCGGCCAAAGCCAGTGCGTGATGCAGGTTGGTGCCCTGCTCGTACACGCCTTCCAGGCCCATCAGTTCCGCGCTGGTCATGGTTCGCGCGTAACGGCCAAAAGCGATGATCTGCAATGCATCTGAACGGAATCGGGTGCGCACCAGATGATCGAGCGCCAGCGCCGTGCGTTTCATCGGCAGCCAGCGGTTCTCCATCACCATCGAGAACGACGTGTCGACCAGCAGCGCGACCGCGGCCTGGGTGCGGGTCTCGGTCTCGGACACCTCGACATCGTCCACGGTGACGCGAATCGCCGGCTCTCGGTTGTCCGCCTTGGTGCCGGCCTGCCGCAGGACGGCGTTGGTGAGCGTCCGCGTAACGTTCCACGGCTCGGTGTCGCCGAACTGCCAGGGCCGGGTCGCGCCGGTCAGCTCACCGGCCGCTCCGGCCCGTCGCAGTTCGCGTTCCCCGCGACGGCTCGAAAGCTGCTGCGCCACATCGCGTAATGCTGTCTCGCCCAGCCGCCGCATCGCCTTCGGCGACAACCGCCACTGGCCATCCGAGCTGCGGTCGAGGAAGCCCTGATTGACCAGCGCACGCTCGAGCTCGGACAGTGTCCGCGCGTCGATGGCGGCCTGGTCGCCCAACTGGCGGGCCAGCGCGTCGAGGTCGACGTCGTCCATCGTCGCGCCCGGATAGGCCTGCGACAGTTGCTCGGCGAGTTGTTCCAGTTCGCCGATGTCGGCCAGCGCCTGCGCGCCTTCACCCATCCCGAGCGGGTTGTCGCCGGAGAACTGCGACGAGCCGTCCCAGTCCTCGCCGGGCCGGGCCGCCTGCAGATGGGAGTCAAGTCGATCCAGCGCCTGCATCAACGCCGGCGAGCCGAATGCCTGCTGCGCCAACGCATCCAACTCGGCCCGCTGATCCGGGCTCAGGCTGTTGCGGAACCGCTGCGCGGCCGCTGCCCGCTTGGCCAGCGAGTCCAGCAGCTCCTCGACATTCTGCGGGTTCTCCGGGAAGAACTCGCCGTGCTTGTCCATGAAGTTCTGGAAATCTTGTTGGGAATCTTGCCCTTTGGCGTGCTTGTCCAACAGGTCGTTGAGGTCGTTGAGCATGTCGTTGACGCGCTGACGGTCTTCGTCGGTGGCGCCTTCCAGCGCCTCCTTCATGCCGGCGAAGCGCTGGTCGAGCATCTCGCGACCGAGCAGGTCCTTGATCTGCTCGTACTTCTGTCGCGCCTCGTCGCTGCGCCAGTCGTATTCGGAAAGCTCTTGCACGGCTTTGGCCGGCGACGGCGACAGCGCATCCAGTTGCAGCTCGCCGAAGCGGGCGTCGTCATCCAACGCGCGCGCCAGTTCCTTGCGCTCAGCCAGCACCGCATCGTCGAGCAGCTTTTTGATCTCCTGCAGGGTGCCATCTAAGTTGTTCTCGCGCAGCAATTCTCGTCGCCGACGGTTGGCCTCGGCGGCTAGTCGGTCGGCTCCGGTCATGTTCTTGGTGCCGCGGCGCAGCAGCTCAGACAGCGCACGGCGCGGCGACGTACCCGCCATCACGTCCTGCCCGATCTGCTCGAGAGCCTCGCGCAGATCCACCGGCGGTGCCAGTGGATCGGGCCCACCGGTGTAGGCCGAATATTTCGCCGAATGACCGGGCGAGTGAGCTTTAGCCATAGACGGTTTCGCCTTCCCCGGACACCTTGTCGACGCGCTTGGCCAAATACAGTGCCTCTAAAGCCAATTCCAGCGCCGCGGCGCGTTCACCCTCGGATTCGGCGCCGAGCCGCTTGGCGATCGCCTCGATGATCGGCAGATCCGGCAGTGCCGCCAGCACGTTCTTGGCCGAGACCCGCTCACCGGTCGTCACCGCGGAGCCGCCCTCGACCGCGGCGACCAGCGGACCGACATCGAGACCGCCGAGCGCTCGGGACGCGGTGTCGGCGGTGGCCCGACGCAACAGGTGTTCCAGCACAGCCTGCTCGCGTCCTTCTTCCCCGGACTCGAACTCCAGCTTGCCGCGGAGCACGGCGATCACCGTGCCCAGGTCCACCACCCGCGCCACCGGGTCCGTCTCACCGAGCAGCGCGCCGCGATGCCGCGCCGAGGCGGCAACGGTTTCGGCGGCAGCGATCGCGAACCGAGCCGACACCCCCGACCGCTGGTCGACCGAGGTGGACTCCCGCAGGTAGCGGGCGAACCGGGCGATCACCTGAACCAGGTAGTCGGGCACCTGCGCGCTCAGGTGCGCCTCCTGGCGGATCACTCCGACCTCCGCGTCGAGCTCCAGCGGATAGTGCGTGCGGATCTCGGCGCCGAACCGGTCCTTGAGCGGGGTGATGATGCGGCCGCGGTTGGTGTAGTCCTCGGGGTTGGCGCTGGCGACGACGAGCACGTCCAGCGGCAGCCGCAAGGTGTAGCCGCGAACCTGGATATCGCGCTCCTCCATCACATTGAGCATCGACACCTGGATGCGCTCGGCCAGGTCGGGCAGCTCGTTGACCGCGACGATGCCGCGGTGCGCCCGCGGAATCAGGCCGTAGGCAATGGTCTCGGGGTCGCCCAGACTGCGGCCTTCGGCGACCTTGATCGGGTCGATGTCACCGACCAGGTCGGCAACGCTGGTGTCGGGGGTGGCCAGCTTCTCGGTGTAGCGCTCGCTGCGGTGCCGCCACTCGACTGGCAGATCGTCGCCGAGGGTGGCGGCCTTGCGGATCGACTCCGGGGTGATCGGGCTGTACGGATGCTCGCCGAGCTCGGCGCCGCCGATCACCGGCGTCCACTCGTCCAGCAGGCCGATCAGCGCGCGTAGCAGGCGGGTCTTGCCCTGACCGCGTTCACCGAGCAGCACGACGTCGTGGCCGGCGATCAGCGCCCGTTCCAGCTGCGGTAGGACGGTGTCCTCGAACCCCAGGATGCCTGGCCAGATCTCGTCGCCCTCGGCTAAAGCCGTCAGCAGGTTTTCCCGGATTTCTTGCTTGACGCCCCGTTCGCGGTGCCCGGCGGCACGCAGTTCGCCGACGGTGCGGGGCAGGTTATTCGCAGCGGTCACCACTCCACGCTACGACGACGCAGCGGGTAACGGCACGCCCCCAGGTCACCTTGGCAAGAACAAGGCCGGGCAATCGCGTGGATTGCCCGGCCTTGCCGAGGTGAATTGTGCGACTAGCTGGTGGTGACAGTGGCCTTCTCGTCGCCCTCTTTCCAGGTGACGGTGCCGTGCTCGAACGTCGACTTGTAGGTGCCGTCGGGTTCCTTCATCTCATCAGCGGTCGGGTAGCCCAGCTTGCCCTGCGAAGCCTGGACGTCATTCCACGCGTCGCGGATCTTGCCCCAGACGAAGTAGACCGGGCCGCCGTTCTTGTAGATCAGGACTCCACCGTCGTACTGCTGGTAGACACCGGTGTTGTCTGCGGTGGGCTTCTGGTTGTCGTAGGGAGCGCCCAGATCTTTCTTTTGCTCGTCGGTGAGGGTCTCCCACTTGGCCAGGATCGGTCCCTCCACGGTGTACTCAGTGCCGTTCTTCCCGGCGATCTGGGTCGAGGTCGGTGCAGCAGCACTCGTCGACGGCTCGGCCATGGCCGATGACGTCATCGCGGCTGCCGAGGATGACGCCGTCGAACTCCCGGAGCTTGAGTTGTTCGACTGGTGACATCCCGCACCGATCAGAGCGAATACTGCAATTGCGACTGAGAACGACGCTGTCCTTTTGCTTATCGCGCGCATGTTTTCCTCTCGAATACCTTTCGAATCGCTCAGGACTCGTCCGGTAGACGCGCCCTAATTTTGACTCTAGGCCGAAATGATCTTGTACGGAAGAAAATCGGGGTGACCTAAATCGGCGAATAGCGATGCTTTGCACAGCGGTTGGCCGACGTTCAAGCGCGCGCCACCGAGTGGCCCAGGCAACTATCGCCGAACATCGACACGAAGCTCACAGTGGGAAGCGCGCGGCTACCCGATACCCTCAGTGCCGTGAATTCCCCCGACTGGTCTGATCGACCCAAGACGGAGCACTTCGGCCCCGCATCGTGGCAGTCCAGCGTGCTCGCCCTGCTTACCGCGATCTTCGTCCGGCCGGTGCTCGGCGCCCTGACCGTAATCGGCCTCGTCGTCAACCGCTTGCGCCCCGACGCGTTGCAGCGGACTCGACTCGACGGGATCGACCGCCCGCTGGGGTTGATACCGCCGTTGCCCGGCACTGATATCACACGGATCTCGTTGCCGCACTGCCCGGCCGAATGGGTCGTCGCGCGGGAAGCCCGCGATTCCAATTCACTCATCGTCTATTTTCACGGCTCTGCTTTGGTGACGCTAGGACTGAACTCCCATCGCCGATTCGTCAGCAGGCTGTCGGCAACTACCGGCGCGAAAGTATTGAACGTCGGCTATCGACTTGCGCCGCAAGCCAGCATCGAAGAAGCCGTCGCCGACGGATTGGACGGTTACCGCTACGCGCTGTCGCAGGGCTTCGCCCCCGAACGCATCGTGCTGGCCGGCGATTCGGCGGGCGGACTGATGGCCGCCGACGTCGCACTCGCGGCGCGTGACGCCGGCCTCCCGGTGCCGGCCGGTCAGGCGCTGATGTCCCCGCTGACGTCATCGGACATGAGCTTGAAATACCGGGCCCTGAAAGAGCACCGCGACGTGATGTTCCCGTTCATGACGGTGAAGTTCATCTACGACGTGTTCGCCACCGTCAACGGAACCCGGCCGCCGCCGGTGATGCCGCCGGAGGCGGACCTGCACGGCCTGGGCCCGTTCCTGCTGCAGGTGGGCACCCACGAGATGCTGCTCAACGACACCTTCGCGCTGGCCGATCGGCTGCGGGCGCACAACGTCGAAGTCTGGGTCCAGCAGTGGCACAAGGCCATGCACATGTTCCAACTGAGCTTCGACGTCAATCCCGACGCCCGCCGCGCGGTCGACGAGGTCGCGGCATTCATCCGCTACGCGACCACGGTGCAGGACGAGATAAGCGCCTGAAGCGCGGTGAGCTCCTAGTGCGCGAAGTGCCGGGCGCCCGTCAAATAGAGCGTCACGCCGGCCTTTTCGGCCGCCGCGGTCACCTCGTCGTCGCGTACCGACCCACCCGGATGCACGATCGCCTTGACGCCTGCGGCGGTCAGCGTCTCCAGACCGTCCGGGAACGGGAAGAATGCATCTGAGGCCGCAACGGCGCCGCGGACCCGATCTCCGCCGCGCTCGACCGCCAACCGTGCCGCGTCGACGCGATTCACCTGGCCCATGCCGATGCCGATGGTCGCGCCGCCGCCGGCGATGACGATCGCGTTGGATTTGACTGCGCGGCAAGAGCGCCAGGCGAAGGCCAGATCCGACAGTGTGGCCGGGTCGGCCGGGGCACCGGTCGCCAATGTCCAGTTGAGCGGGCTGTCGCCCGGCGCGTCGATCCGGTCCCGCTGCTGCACCAACATCCCGCCACTGATCTGACGGCGCTCGGTGTCGTCATCCATCGGCTCGGCCGCCACCAGGACCCGGACGTTCTTCTTGCGCGCCAACACGTCAACGGCGCCTGGTGCGTAGGCGGGTGCCACGATCACCTCGGTGAAAATCGTGCTCACGTACTCGGCCATCTCGACGGTGACTTCGGTGTTTGCCGCGATCACTCCACCGAATGCGCTGAGCGGGTCGCATTCGTGGGCTTTGCGATGTGCGTCGGCGACCGAGTCCGACGAGACCGCTATCCCGCACGGGTTGGCGTGCTTGATGATCGCCACGCAGATCTGCTCGTGGTCGAAGGCGGCCCGCCACGCCGCGTCGGCGTCGGTGAAGTTGTTGTAGGACATCTCTTTTCCGTGCAGCTGCTCGGCCTGCGCCAGACCGGGCCACCCGGCGTCGTCGACGTAGAGCGCGGCCTGCTGATGCGGGTTCTCGCCGTAGCGCAACTGGGTCGAGCGTCGCCACGTCCCGGCAACCCACTCGGGGAACGCCGTGGCCGGCTCCTCGGGCGCCAGCGTCGACTCCATCCAGCCGGCCACCGCGACGTCGTACTCGGCGGTATGCCGAAATGCCAGTGAAGCCAGCTTCTTTCGCTCGGCCAAGGTGAAGCCGCCACCGCGCACCGCGGCCAGCACTCCGTCGTAGCCAAGCGGATCGGTGACTACCGCCACGCTCGGGTGGTTCTTGGCCGACGCGCGGACCATCGACGGTCCGCCGATGTCGATCTGCTCGACGCACTCGTCCACACCCGCGCCGGACTCAACGGTCTCGCTGAACGGATACAGGTTGACCACCACCAACTCGAACGCCGCGATGCCGAGTTGCTCGAGCGCCGCCGCGTGCTCGGGCTTGCGAAGATCGGCCAGCAGCCCGGCGTGCACCCGCGGATGCAGGGTTTTGACCCGGCCGTCGAGCACCTCAGGGAAGCCGGTCAGCTCCTCCACCGGTGTCACCGGAATGCCGTTGTCAGCAATGGTTTTCGCGGTCGACCCAGTGGAGACGATCTCCACGCCCGCCTCGGCAAGGCCGCGGGCCAGGTCGACCAGACCGGTCTTGTCGTAGACGCTGATCAACGCGCGGCGAATCGGCCGCTTCGCGTCATGGGTGCTCATCCGATAGTCGCCTTTCGTCCGATCCAGGTCACACCGCCGGTCGCCACCGCGGCTATCACATCCACCAAGAGCCGTCGTTCAACGACCTTGATGCGCTCATGCAGGGTCTGTTCGTTGTCATCGTCGAGCACCGAGACGGCCTGCTGGGCAAGTATCGGGCCGGTGTCGGTGCCGGCGTCCACCAGGTGCACCGTGCAGCCGGTGACCTTCACGCCGTGGGCCAGCGCGTCGGCCACTCCGTGTGCGCCGGGAAATGCCGGCAGCAGAGCCGGATGCGTGTTGAGGGTGCGGCCTTCGAACTTCGAAAGAAATTCTGGGCCAAGGATTTTCATGAACCCCGCGGAGACGACGAGGTCCGGCGAATGTGCGGCCGTAGCCTCGGTGAGTGCGGCGTCCCATGCTTCGCGATTGGGATAGTCCGCGAGCCGCACCCGGAACGTCGGCAGCGACGCGTCAGCTGCGATGTCGGCCGCCGGACAGTCGCGATCAAGGCCGACCGCGACGACCCGCGCCGGATAGTCATCGACGGCAGAGTCCAGCAGGGAGGCCAGCAGCGAACCGGTACCTGATGCCAACACCACCAATCGTGCCGGTGCACTGGGAGGCACGCGGAACGGTTGCTGCACAGGCCGAGCCTAGCTGTCGTCGTCCGGTGAGGATGCGGGCTGGTCCGACGGGTGATCGATGCCAGGCCCGGCCTCGGATTCCAGCGATGGCTCGACGTCCGGTTCGGGCGGCGGCGGCGTCGCGCGCTTGGGCTTTCGCGGCCGGTATCTGATGCCGCCGGCCATCGCGACGGTGAGCCAACCCACGGCGGTGAACCATAGGAAGACCGCGAACCCGAACGTGCTCTGGTCGATTCCGACGCCGCCGAAGTTGCCCAGCTGGCCGCTGCCGGCATAGCCGAGCAATGCCAAGGTCAGCGCCGCCACCAGTGACGCGGTCCCCAACTTGGCCATCGCGTCGGACAGCGGTAACGGCCGGCGCGCACACTGCTGTCCCAGCGCCACACCCGATGATGCACCGACGATCAGCAGCGCAACCCAGGCCGGACCCAGCGGCGGGTGCGGCGCCGCGGCCAGCACCGGCAGGGCCGGCATGTCCCCACCGAAGACGGTGAACGAGCTGAACGTCGCAAAACCCAAGTGGGCGCTGGATCCCACGGCCATCGCGGCTGTCGCGACGATCACGTTCGGCACGTACAGGATCGAGAGCAGGGTCAGGCTGAACTGGCCGAATATCGAGTTGGTGATCGCGTACAGGTCCTGCATCGTCGACCAGTGCACGACCAGCGAGGCGGCCGCCACCATTCCCGACAGCCCGAGCAGCGCCAGCACGCCGGCCATCGCCGCGCGTAGTGCATCGCCAAGCCAATCCGGCAGTGGCGACGCCACCAGAGCCCGGCGGCCAATGCGCGAACCCACCCCGATGAACGCGCCGATGGCGTGCACGATCAGCACACTCAGGAAAGCGCGCAACGCGCTCGGCGTCTGCAACTCGGTGATGACCGATCCCGCATCGTGGATGACGGCGAGCGCGATCGCGGCGATCAGCAGCGGTCCACCCAGCGCCGACGCAAAGATCCACCGGATAGCGAACCACGAGGCGGTCGTGGTGGTGGCCAGCGCGGTAGCGCGCGCGGTACCCCACACCATCAGCAGCACCGGAAGCAGCGGCATCACACCCAGCTCGCGGCCACCGATCGAGATCGGCACCTGATGCACACCGAGCCACATGCTGGCGATCGCGCCGAGCGCACCGGTCATGTCGCTGTTGGCAATCACCAGTTGCAGCAACGTCACCGCGGCGATGATCACCAACGCCACTACGGCCGGGCCGAACGCGACCCGCAGAAGGTCACGGGCCTGGTTGGCGCCAGGGGTTCGACTGTCCGGCGTCACGGTTTGTGGACGTTACCTACCAGGTCCCCTGGTCGGCGACCCGCCGCGCCCGACAGTGCACGGTTAAGACTGTGACGGGCCCGACGGCGAGGACGGCGCCTGCGGCTGCTGACCCGAGCCAAACGAGTGCTGGCCGTGGGACGAACCGCCCTGATCCGAGGAGTTGCCCTGCCCCGAAGTGCCGGAGCCGGACGACGACGGCGGCGGGCTGAAGCTCGGGAAACCCGTTGGCGGGGTGGGCGATCCGTGCTGCGACCCTGCCGAGCTCTGCTGCGGTCCGGGTTGCGCGGGGAAACCGCCGGTTGTCGGCCCGGAGGGGTAGCCGCCGTACTGGCTGCCGTAGCCGGACTGGCCATAAGGAGGCTGCTGCTGACCGTAGTAGCCGCCGTACTGCCCGTAGTACTGGTCGTACTTGGGCCGCGGGGCCGGTGGGGTGATCACGCCGGCATCCAGCAAGAGCGCGGCGATCGCGAGCACGGCCTGAAGCACGCCCGCGCCCACTGCGATCCACAGCGCCCAGCCGCGGCCCGATGCTCCGATGGTGTCCTCGATCAGCAGCAAGCCGCCCAGAGTCGCGACCGCGGCGACCACCGCAGCGAAATTCTTGGCCCTCGGCAGCAGGCTGACGCCGGCCAGCAGGCCCGCGAGCAGCGCCAAGTCGACCGGCAAGGTGCTGCCGCTTTCGACAAGCTCATCGCCGTTGGGGAGGACGCGGGTGATCATCGGGCCGTAGCTCACCAGGTAGATCGCCAGCCCCAGCACCAGCACCCCGATGGTCAGATATTGCTTCAGGTTGCTTTGACCCTCGTCGCCCTTGTTGGCCGACGGCGCGGCGGGAGCCGCGTACGAGCCGGGCGACTGCGCGGGTGGATATCCGGGACTGCCGGGCGGGTAGGTCATGACTTCTCCTGTGCCTTCCGATGCGGTTGCAGCGCCACTGTGATGCGGCGCTGGTGTTCCCGCGCGCCGCTCCTCGCGAGGCTACCTGGTAACTCTCAACGAATGCCGGGGCAGAAGCTGGCGCGGGCATTGCGACGCGAGCCGACCATCCACGCTAGCGCACCTGCGGCGGTACGTCGGCGCGGACCTCCGGGCGGTACCGCGTCCGAATACCCACCCCCGGTGGTTGCCCGCAAGATTGGAACACGTTCTAATTCATCCATGGACTACGGGCTTGTGCTGTTCACCAGCGATCGCGGAATCACCCCGGCTGCGGCGGCCACGCTCGCCGATAATCACGGGTTTCAGACGTTCTACGTGCCCGAGCACACCCATATCCCGATCAAGCGCGAAGCGGCCCATCCGACCACCGGTGACGAAACGCTGCCCGACGACCGCTACATGCGCACCTTGGATCCGTGGGTAAGCCTGGGGGCGGCCTGCGCCGTCACCTCGCGGGTGCGGCTGTCCACCGCAGTGGCACTGCCGGTCGAACACGATCCGATCACTCTGGCCAAATCCATCGCAACACTGGATCACCTCTCCGGCGGGCGAGTCAGCCTGGGCGTCGGGTTCGGCTGGAACACCGACGAACTCGCCGACCACAACGTGCCGCCCGGGCGGCGCCGCACAATGCTGCGCGAATACATCGAGGCGATGCGGGCACTGTGGACCGAAGAGGAAGCCTCCTACGAGGGCGAGTTCGTCAACTTCGGGCCCAGCTGGGCGTGGCCCAAGCCGGTACAGTCGCACATCCCGGTGCTGGTCGGGGCGGCCGGCAACGAGAAGAATTTCAAGTGGATCGCGCGCAGCGCCGACGGCTGGATCACCACGCCGCGCGACTTCGACATCGACGAACCGGTGAAGCTGCTGCAGGACACCTGGGCGGCAGCCGGCCGCGACGGCGCGCCGCAGATCGTGGCGCTGGACTTCAAGCCGGTGCCCGAGAAGTTAGCGCACTGGGCCGAACTCGGAGTCACCGAGGTGTTGTTCGGATTGCCCGACAAGTCCGAAGATGAGGTCGCCGCGTACGTCGAGCGACTGGCCGGCAAGCTGGCCGCGGCGGTCTAGCCGCTGAATCTGATCGGAGGGCATCGTGACAGCCGACGAGGAGCCGGGCCGGCACTTCCCGTTTCGCTACGAAACCCGCCTTGCCCCGATGTGGCTGGCGTATCGACTGTGGCCCAGCACGCAGGGCGTCACCGTCACCGACGACGGCCGGCTGATCGCCCGCTACGGACCGTTTCGTATCGACGCGCCGCTGTCTCAGGTTCAGGGTGCTCATGTCACCGGGCCCTACCGTTGGTGGACCGCCGTCGGAGCGCGGCTGTCGTTGGCGGACGACGGACTCACGTTCGGCACCAATGCAACTCAAGGCGTGTGCATCCACTTCGAGCCGCGCATTCGCCGCGTGATCGGGCTGCGTGACCACTCCGCGCTCAATGTGACAGTCGAGGATTGCGAAGGCTTGGTCGCCGCACTGACCGACTAGCCGGGCGATGCCTGGTTGATGTGCTCGTCGGTCGACTTCACCGTGATCGCGGCACCCAACGGATCACCGTCGGTCATCAACGCCACCAAGTCCTCGTCCTCGGTGAGCGCCATGAACCGCGAACCGTCGGCCTCGAGCCGACCGATGATGACACCGGTCGTCGTCGGCCAGTCGTACCGCACGGAGTACGTCTCAATGGTGCCCGCGCCGTTGGCGTTTCGAGTGACCGGCACCTTCGGCAGTGCAGCGATGTCCTGTTGCAATTCCTTGCTACGGTCGGCCGCCCACTCGCCGGGATCGGTGGAGTAGACGCCGACCGAATACTTGCTCATCACACCGCCGTTGGCGCCGACCAGTCCGAACGAGCCTGGCTTGTCGCGCGCGGCGGCCACGGTCTCCGCGATACCGTGCAGCGAATAGCTGTTGCCGGGTCCGCCGAAATACGGCAGACCTCCGGTGAGCGTCAAACCGCGTGGATCGTCGGCGCTGAGCCCGAAGTCATCGCACACCGCGAAGACCGGGAACGGGAAGCAGCTGTAGAGGTCGAACGTCGTCACGTCGTCGATGCCGATGTTCGCGACCCGGAGCGCCTCTGCCACAGCCTGTTTGGCGCTGTAGCTGATACTGACGTCAACGCGGTCCAGCAAATCCTGCTCGGTCTGATCCGCGTGCCCCCGCAAATAGACCCACTTGCCCTCGGGCACCCCGAGTCGGCGGGCCGCCGAAACGGACATCACCAGCGCCGCGGCGCCTTGATTGACGGTGTCGCGCGCCACCAGCAGTCGCGGGTACGGGTGACAGATCATCCGGTTCTCGTCGGTGACGGTTTCGATCTCCGCCACCGACCGTTCCACCGGCGAGGACGAGAACGGGTTCTTTGCAGCGACTTTGGAGAACGGAGCAAAGAGCTCAGCCATCGCGTGCCGGTAGTCGGCGACGGTGAGCCCGAGCCGTGCTCTGCGCGCGTTGTCGAGCAGCCCGTACTGCACGGGCGCTCCGGTCAGCCCGTGCTTGGCGGTGTACTCGCTCATGTACTGCTCGAAACCGTAACCACGGTCCTCGAGCTGGCCACCGATGTCCTCGGTGAAGTCCGGCTTGTCGTCCCGTCCGGCGAAGTACTTTGCCGTGGATCCCGGTTCGGAGCCGAGGATCAATGCGACTTCGATGTCACCGGCGGCGATCGTCCCGGCGAACTCCGTCATCAACTTCTGCGGACCGTTGCCGCCGATGGGCTCGAGCACCGCACGCGGCGGATCGGCACCGACCCGGTTGGCCACCGATCGCACGTAGTTGTCGGAGCAACCGAGCGGCGGCTTCGTGAACGGAGTGCAGATCTCGAATTGACGCAGGCCGGCGAACACCTCGATGGCCTGTGCCACCGCGCCCACGTCTGCGCCGGTATCAGCGAGCGCCGCCCGCACCGCCTCGGTCGCCAGGTCGACTGAGGACATGCCCCGATAACCGGCATCGTCGATGCGCTCGGTGAACTGGCCCACCCCGACGACGACGGGAGTGCGCGGATCGACCGCCATTACAGGCCTCCTGACAAGTGTTAGTTCGTCAGGCTAACCGAAACCTGTAACGTGTTCCAATTTTGGACCGAGCAGTGAACTCCTACAGGCTTTGCAGGATTTGCCGCGCAAGCGCGGCGGTTTCCGACGGGGTCTTACCGACCTTGACGCCGGCCGCTTCCAGAGCCTCCTTCTTGGCCTGCGCGGTGCCCGACGAGCCGGACACGATGGCGCCGGCGTGGCCCATCGTCTTGCCTTCCGGCGCAGTGAATCCCGCGACGTAGCCGACGACCGGCTTGGACACGTTGGCCTTGATGTAGTCGGCGGCCCGCTCCTCGGCGTCGCCGCCGATCTCACCGATCATCACGATGACCTTGGTCTCGGGGTCCTTCTCGAAGGCCTCGATCGCGTCGATGTGGGTGGTGCCGATCACCGGGTCACCGCCGATGCCGATCGACGTGGAGAATCCGAAATCGCGCAGTTCGAACATCATTTGGTAGGTCAGCGTGCCGGACTTGGACACCAGGCCGACCGGTCCCGGGCCGCTGATATTCGCCGGCGTGATACCGACCAGCGCCTGTCCGGGGGTGATGATGCCGGGGCAGTTCGGCCCGATGATGCGGGTCTTGTTGCCCTTGTCGAGGTTGTAGGCCCAGGCATATGCGCTGTCCTGCACCGGGATTCCCTCGGTGATGACCACCAGCAGCGGGATCTTGGCGTCGATCGCCTCGATGATGGCGTCCTTGGCGAACTTCGGCGGCACGAAGATGATCGACACGTCGGCGCCGGTCTTCTCCATCGCCTCCGCGACGCCCCCGAACACCGGCAGCTTGATGATCATGCCGCCCTTGTCCTCGTGGGTGACCTCGGTGCCGGCCTTGCGGGCGTTCACGCCGCCGACAATTTGGGTGCCCGCCTTGAGCATTCGGGCGGTGTGCACGGTGGCCTCGCTGCCGGTGATGCCCTGGACGATGACCTTGTTGTCCTTGTTCAAAAAGATCGACATGTTCCCAAGTCCCTTT
>NZ_DATNJW010000638.1:0-4103 GCF_035603715.1 Mycobacterium sp.
GGCTAAGCAAAGTCACGGCGGTTTCAGGTCGCGGCGCGCGGCGCGGCAGTCGGAGACACCTCGTCGGGCATGTCCTCCAGTGACATCCCGTTGGTTTCGCGGACCCATCGCCAGACGAAAACAAGCGACAGCACCGCGCACAGCGTGTAAAACCCGTAGGCCACACCGAGCACATGGCGCAGCGCCGGGAACGTCACCGCGATAGTCCAGTTGGCCATCCACTGCACGCCTGAGGCCAGGCCCAGCGCCGCCGACCGGATGCGGTTGGGGAACATCTCGCCCAGCAGCACCCACAGCACCGGGCCCCAGGACACCGCGAACGCGACCACGAACAAGTCGGCAGCCACCAGCGCGATCACCCCGGCGGCTCCGTCCAACTGCGGCCGACCGTTGATGGTGGAAGCTCCGGCGAACACCACGGTCATCGTCGCCAGCATCACCGACATGCCCGCCGATCCGGCCAGCAGCAGCGGCCTTCGGCCGAGCCGGTCGATCAGCGCGATCGCCACCAAGGTGATCAGCACGTTGACCCCGGTGGTCGCCAGAGAAATGGTGAACGACGACTTCTCGCCGAAGCCGACTGCCTCCCACAGCAAATCGGAGTACGAGAAGATCACGTTGATGCCGACGAACTGCTGAAAAACGGCCAGCCCCAACCCGACCCAGACGATTCCGTACAGCCCGCCGGTCGGCTTACGCAGGTCACGCCACGACTGCGGCTTCTCCTGCTCCAAGGAGCTCGCGATACGAGTGATCGTCGCCTCCACGTCGCGCGGGCCCAGCAGTCGCCCCAGCACTTGACGGGCTTGTGAAATCTCTTGTCTGCCAACCAGGTAACGCGGCGACTCGTAGATCGTGAAAAGCAGAGCGAAGTACAGCAGCGCCAGAACCAGCTCGCCGAGATAAGTCCACCGCCAAGCCGCCAGGCCCAGCCAGAGCGGCTTACTCGCACCGCCCGCGAGGTGAAACGGCACCCAGGTGAACGCCATCGCACCGAAAAGCCCGATGACGATGGCAAGCTGCTGCAGTGAGCCAAGCCTGCCACGGAATCGCGGTGGTGAGATTTCGGCTATGTAGGCCGGAGCCGCAACCGATGAGAAGCCGATCCCGATACCGCCGATGAAGTGGAAGACGATGAACATCCAAATGCTGGTTGCCAAACCAGCGCCGAGGCCGCACACGAAGAACGATGCCGCCGAGAGCTTCATCACCGACAGGCGGCCCAACCGGTCGCCGATCCGGCCGGCCCACACCGCCCCGACCGCCGCACCCAGAACCACAGATGCCGCGGCGAAACCCAGCAGAGCGTTGCCAATATGAAAATCGGCCTGCAGCGCCTTGACTGCCCGGTTGGTGGTCGAGATGTCGTAGCCGAACAGGAATCCACCGATCGCGGCCACCGCGGCGAAACGAACAGCGGACCGGAATGCGGCCCGCGCGGCGCGCGGGTCGACGGGCAGATCTTCGTGCGGAGCGGGCGGTCCACTCGCGAGGACGCCGTCACCACTCATGAGTGTTCCTCCATCCGCAAGCGGTCCCGGCGACTCGGAGCGCGGCCACCAGTACACCACTACGGCCGAAGGGTCCAGTGCAACAAGGTCAATTCGCAACAGTGAGAACGACTGGACAGGCTCCCAGCCTGCTCAGTCCTCCGGGTTGTAGCCGAGGTTGGGGCCGAGCCAGCGCTCGGCTTCCTGCAGGGTCCAGCCCTTGCGCTTCGCGTAGTCGGCGACCTGATCCTGGGCCAGCCGGCCGACCACGAAGTACTGCGACTGCGGGTGCGAGAAGTACCAGCCACTGACGGCGGCCCCTGGCCACATCGCCATCGACTCGGTCAGCTCGATGCCGGTCCTCTCCCGGACGTCCATCAAGTTCCAGAGCGTCACCTTCTCGGTGTGCTCCGGGCAGGCCGGGTAGCCGGGGGCAGGGCGGATTCCCGCGTACTTCTCACCGATGAGCTCCTCGTTGTCGAGCTGCTCGTCCGGCTGGAATCCCCAGAACTCCTTGCGGACCCGTTGGTGCATCCGCTCGGCGAAAGCCTCTGCCAGCCGGTCGGCGATCGACTCCAGCAGGATCGCGCTGTAGTCGTCGTTGGCTGCCTTGAACTCCGCAATCTTGTCCTGGCTGCCGAGCCCCGTGGTAACGGCGAAGGCACCGACGTAGTCGGCCAGCCCGCTGTCTTTGGGCGCGATGTAGTCGCCCAGCGATCGGTTCGGAATGCCGTCCCGGTGCTCGCCCTGCTGGCGCAGGTTGTGCAACCTGGTCAACACCTCGGTACGGTTCTCGTCGGTGTAGACCTCGATGTCGTCGCCGACCGCGTTCGCCGGGAAGAATCCGATCACCCCGTTGGCAGTCAGCCACTTCTCCTTGATCAGGGTGTCGAGCATCTCCTGGGCGTCGTCGTACAGCTTGCGGGCGGTCTCGCCCGAGACCGGGTTGTTGAGGATGTCGGGGAACCTGCCCTTCATCTCCCAGGCGTTGAAGAACGGCTGCCAGTCGATGTACTCGCGCAGTTCGGCGAGGTCGTAATCGTGGAAATCCCGTACGCCGAGGCCCTGGGCGGGCGCCGGCGGCGTGTAGCCGTCCCACTCGATCGGCGTCCGGTTCGCGCGGGCCTTCTCCAGCGTCAGCATCGGCCGCTCGCTCTTCTGGGCGTGCCGTTCGCGCAGGGCCGCGTAGTCGGTCTCGGTGGCCTCCAGCAGGGCTGGACGCTGCTTGTCGTCGAGGAGCGCAGCAGCGACCGGCACCGAGCGGGACGCATCCTTGACCCAGACGACCGGACCGCTACGACGCGGCGACACCTTCACGGCCGTGTGGGCGCGCGAGGTGGTCGCGCCACCGATCAGCAGCGGGATCTCCAGCCCCTCACGTTCCATCTCGACCGCGAAGTTGACCATCTCGTCCAGGGACGGGGTGATCAGGCCCGACAGCCCGATGATGTCGGCGTCGTGCTCCTTCGCGGCGTCCAGGATCTTCTGAGCAGGCACCATCACACCGAGGTCGATCACTTCGTAGTTGTTGCACTGCAGAACAACCCCGACGATGTTCTTGCCGATGTCGTGAACGTCGCCCTTCACCGTCGCCATGATGATCGTGCCGTTGGTGTCCTTACTCGCGGCGGCACCGGACTCTTCTTTCTCCGCCTCGATGAACGGCAGCAGGTACGCGACAGCCTTCTTCATCACCCGGGCCGACTTCACGACCTGGGGCAGGAACATCTTGCCTGCGCCGAAGAGGTCACCGACGACGTTCATGCCGTCCATCAGGGGGCCCTCGATCACCTCGATCGGGCGCCCGCCTGCGGCGGCGATCTCGGCTCGCAACTCCTCGGTATCGGCATCGACATCGGCGTCGATGCCCTTGACCAGGGCGTGCGTGATCCGCTCGCGGACCGGGAGGCTGCGCCACTCGGCAGCCACCGGATCCTCGGCCTTCTCCGAGCTGTTGAACCGTTCAGCGATTTCGAGCAGTCGTTCGGCCGCATCCTCGCGACGGTTCAGGACGACGTCCTCGATTCGGTCCCGCAGCTCGGGGTCGATCGAGTCGTAGGGCACCAACGCGCCGGCGTTGACGATGCCCATATCCAGGCCGGCCTTGATGGCGTGGAACAGGAACACCGCGTGGATCGCCTCGCGGACGGGGTTGTTACCCCGGAACGAGAACGACACGTTCGAAATGCCGCCGGAGATGTGCACGCCCGGAAGATTTTCCTTGATCCAGGCGCAGGCCTCGATGAAGTCAATCCCGTAGGTCGCGTGCTCTTCGATACCGGTCGCCAACGCGAAGCAGTTCGGGTCGAAGATGATGTCCTCGGCCGGGAAGCCGACCTCTTCGGTCAGGATCCGGTAGGCGCGCCCGCAGATCTCCTTGCGGCGCTCCAGGTTGTCGGCCTGCCCCTGCTCGTCGAAGGCCATCACGACGACGGCGGCGCCGTACTTGCGGCACAGCCGTGCCTCGCGAATGAACTTCTCCTCGCCCTCCTTCATGGAGATCGAGTTGACGATCGGCTTGCCCTGCACGTTCTTCAGGCCCGCCTCGATGACCTCCCACTTGGAGGAGTCGATCATCACCGGGACGCGGCTGATGTCCGGCTCGGCCGCGAT
>NZ_DATNJW010000639.1:0-24098 GCF_035603715.1 Mycobacterium sp.
ACGGTGAAGGTTTCGGTGGTATCGGGCGCGGTAACCAGCAGCTCCGTGTACGTCGGGCACTTGTGGTCGACGTCGTTTTTGTCCACGGCAACGCCCTCCACCACGGCGTACTGCGGCTGGTCGGCCGCCACTGTCACGGTCGGCAACCGGTCTGTCCGCAGGCCGCCCTGGAATCCGGCCAGTGTGCGTTCGGCGTGCAGCAGCGGGCCGCCGTCGCCGGTGTCGACACCGGGGTAACCGGTGAGCGTGCACGGCTGATCACCGGGTGCCAGGACGAACTTCAGCACCACTTCGCGATGACCGGATGCGGACTGCTGCAGTCCATAGTGCGCCACCACCTGTCCTGTCCGGCAAGGCAGCGGAGAATCATCGGCCTGCGCGACGACGGGAAGTCCGGCGGTAGCCGCGAAAGCCATTGCAGCCAAAGCTAATACGGTGAATCGGTGAATCGTCAAGGCAGTTTTCACTTCTTACTCGGATAGAGACGGACGCTCTTGACACCGCCGCCCTTGGTGATAGGTGGCCCGAGCAGCACGGTTGAGGTGTTGGCCGCGGGATCGTAGGTCACCAGCGAGTTCCCGCCGCCGCAGCCGACCTGGCCGACGACCACCAGCTTGTCGCCGCTCACACCCGCAAGGCCTGCGCTGTCGCTGACTCCAGGCATCTTCACGCGTTCGGTGTGGCCATCCGGCGTCAGCCGGGACACGAACGTGGTGCCGCACGCTCCCGCGGTGGGCAGGAATGTGCCGCCCGCTACCTGGAAGGCGTTCCAGTTGCCGTAATTGCCTTGGAAGCCGGGAGCATTTTCGTGCGTGTTGACCGCGGTCAACGCCGTGGGCTTACCGCCGTTGAACGGCACCTCCCAGAGTTGCTCTCCTGCGCCCTTTTCTCCGTTGCAGTGCGTGAGGATCACCTCGGGGGCCCACCACTTCACCGGCGAGCACATCGCTTTCGGCATGGGCGCGGGCAGCGTGCGGACGATCGACCCGTCATTAGTCATCACCACCAGGCTGTTGTCGGTCCTATGCACGATCTCGTTGCCGAGATTCGCGGTGCCCAGCACGAGCTGCGTCCCGTCTGGCGACTCGATGTAGTCGCCGCTGAACTGTCCTGCGCCGCCGAGATCCTTGGTCGGGTAGACGAATTGGTCGTTGCCCGCCATGTCGATCCGCTTCAGCGTGCCGGGCTTGTTGCCGTTGTAGCTGGTCGACGACAGAAGGGCCTTGCCGGTCGGGAGGGTGTACTTGAGGGTGCCCTGGTTCGGGATGGTGGTCCGCGCGCCGGTGTGCAGATCGAGGGAGATCGCGTCACCGTGCGTTGCGTACTCCGGTGTCAGCAGCGCGTGACTACCGTCGCCCGACCAGTCCGCGATGTTCGGTTCGCCCGTGCCCGCCGGGAAGTCGGTGATCGAGTACCGGTCGCCGGCCGGGCTGACGAGATACAACACATCGGTCGCCGTTTCGGGCGTGGGGTCACCCGGCGGGGGTTGGTTGCCGGGCCGGTGCGGCGTGACGGGCGTCCACACCGCCAGCATCCATCCTGGACCGACCTGGTCCCAGGGCACATCGCCGATGCCATGCTCGGCGCCTTGCGCGACGGCAGGCTTCGCCGCGGGCGCGGTGGTAGGCGCCGATTTTGTGGCCGATGTGGCCGGGCTACCCGGACTGGATTGGGCGGCAGTCGAATTCGATGACGACGAGCAGCCGGCCAAGAGCAGCGACGCGGACGCGAATATGCCGAGTCCGGCGCGCCAGACTGCGCCTTGGGTCACAACGTGCTTCATAACGGTTCCTTTCATAGGGTGATGCAGTCGTAGTCAGCCGGGGATCCGATTAATCGCCGTCCGGGCGAAACGTTCGACGGTGTCGCAGTACTCGTATGCCGCGGTGGCCCGATAGATGCGGCCGCCGTCCAGGAGAACCAGGATCGTGGTAGACGGCGGCGTCACCTGCGGCTCGAATACACATACTGCGTTGACGCCGAGCCCGCCGATGGCCTGTGCGCCGGGCTCGGCCGCGGCGTTGGCGAGCCGTTTGTCCCCATCAACGGCGAACGCACCAGGAAGCAACAGCTCGGAACTGATCCCGACACCGATGCCGGCTCCCGATGCGGCATAGAAACACCGCGGGGCGCCCGACCCCGCTGCGCCGCCGGTCGGCTCGGTAGTCACCGGCTTACCGAAGATGTCGGTCGCTTCCTGTCCAGTCACCCAGTCGCAGGGCCGGAACGCCTGCGGCGCGGCCGGATTCGCGGGCTGAGCTGAGACGTTTGGGGAGAACGCGACCAACGATGCGGCGATGGCCAATGCCATCAGCACGACTCTGGCCTGAACCAGATCGGCGCGCGCCCCGTCGGTCATTCCGGTCACGTCACTTCCTTTCCGCACACACGAATGCTGCAACCGACGCCTTAATAAATCCTTGACGTCTCAATCAGGCACACAATTGCTGATCAGACCACCATTGCGCAGCAATTCGACGGCAAACGCATAGTCCAGATGGGCTCGACTCGCCCGTGGTGCGCGTACAAACGCGGCTATCGGCTACAGCGCGTTGGCCGCGAGAAACTCGAGCACAGCCGGATTGAACGCGGCCGGTGACTCCAGATGCGGCACGTGCCCCGTTTCGGGTACCCCGACGAAACGGCCCTTGGGCATTCTGGCCGCGAACCCCTTGGCCATTGCCGCGATATTGCCCTTGGCCGCTTGATCTTTAGGGGCGGTGTACTTCGCGCCCACGTAAGTGCGGTCGGACAGCCCGCAAACGAAAAGCGTCGGGAGCGGCAGCGAACCAACGAAGTCCACGGCAGGCTCGTTCAGAAGCATGTCCGTGGCCGCAGCGGAGCTTTGCACCCAGCGCGCGAACTCGGGCCCTCGACCGATGGCTGTGCGCACCGCGACAAAGGGGTCGATGAGTCGCGGCGCTTTGTTCACGAAATAGTGAGCCATGTATTGGCGGATCTGATCGGCGGTCATAGAGCGCTCGTCATCTGCCCAATCCTGATGTCCTACCGGGCGCATCAGCCCGCGTCGATAGTCCTCAAGCCCCATCGGGTTCTCCAGCACCAGCGCGTGAACCCGCTCAGGCAGCGCTCGCGCCATCTGCATACCGATCAGCCCGCCGGTCGAATGCCCAACGAACGCACATGAATGCACCTTTAGCTGATCAAGCAGCGAGCGCAGATGCGCCACCAAGGAGGCCGCGGTTAACGTCGAGGCCTTCGTGGATTTACCCCAGCCGATCAGATCCGGGATGATTACCCGAAACCCACTGTGGCGCAACACCTCGATAACGCCCGACCAATACGCGCCGAAAAAGTTTTTGCCGTGCACGAGCAGGACCACGCCCTTTGGCTTCGCGCTGTTGGGCAGAACGTCCATGTATGCCATACGTGCACGCCGCTCCCAGTCTGGGGCGCGATGCTCGATCCAATCTGCCTCGGCGAGGTGTGTGACGTCTAAATACTGCACGGGGTGTGGATAGGGATAGCCCTCCAGGCCGATTCCAAGTGTGTCGCCAGCCGGCCATGGCACCGCTGCGTCATCCTCGGCCGGGCCTGCAGACTTGCTGCGACATCCCGACACAACTAGCCCACCCACCGCGAGTGTCCCGCTCAACACAGCCCGCCGATTAACAACCATCGAGTCCACCATCAGAGCAATTCGAACACTCCGCTCAGATCCCCACCACGGGTACCCCGCGAGGAATATCTGCGCCGCCGCGTCGGCTTGTCTCGTACATGTCCGCCGGAGTAGTGCTTAATCGGAGCGCGACGGCCGTCAACGCCGTCGACGACGTCATCAATCAGGCTCGCAGCGCGTTCGCCGCCGGTGTCCGCCAGGTCTGGCTGGCCCAGCAGTTCGACCATGACGCCATTTCCCTGGCCGGATTGATCGGCGCGGCCGTGCCCGGCCTGGGCGTGGGAACGTTCGTCGTGCCGATCAATCCGCGCCATCCCTTGGTCGTCGCATCGTTGGCGCAGACGGCCCAGGCTGCGTCCCACGGAAACTTCAGCCTCGGACTCGGCCTCGGAGCTCACGGCCCCGAGCGGCAGGCCTTCGGTGCGGCGTGGCCCAACACCATCGAACGGCTTCGAGAACATCTTCAAGTGCTCCGGTCGATCATCGATACCGGCGAGGTCGACTTCCATGGCGCTGAATTCACAGCGGCCCCTGAGTGGCCCGTCGCGCTGCCCGGCGGCACGCCGCTGCCGGTGTACGTAGCGGCGATGGGGCCCAAGGCCTTACAGGTGACCGGCGAGCTGGCCGACGGCACGTTGCCTTACCTCGCCGGGCCGCGCACCGTCGCCGAGTTCATCGCACCGACCATCACGAAGGCAGCCGCCGACGCAGGCAGGCCGGCGCCGCGCGTTATCGCCGCAGTGCCGGTGCTGGTGACCGATGACGTAGATGCGGGCCGCGCCGCCGCCGCGGAAACTCTCGGCTTCTACGCGACGATCCCGTCGTATCAGAAGGTCATCACGCGAGAAGGCGTGGAATCCCTCGCGGATCTGGCCGCGGTGGGACCAGCTGACGTCGCGCGTGCGCAGTTGCAGCGTTACCGGGATGCGGGCGCGACAGATCTTGTGCTGAGCCCATTGCGCGGCGTGGATGGAGATCCGCAACGCCTCTGGGAGGTTGCGGCCTCGCTCTGAGTGGGGGCATGCCGCGTTGGGCCGCCTACGTCGAAGACGCCGCCTTCCCCGCCGCCGGGACTACCCCAACGCGTTTTGCACCGCGCTGAGCAATGCCTCCAGCGCATCTTGCGGTTGCGCGATCGTAAAGTAGTCCGTCAATCCGTCAATGGAAGAGGTTGCCGAAGCGATTTCCTCGGGCGTTAGCCCCAAATAAACCTCATGGAGGAGCAGGCCGTATAGGACATTAGCCTCATCGGCCCACAGGCTGGTGCCTATGGTGCTCGGCCAATCTGCCCAGGCGTCGCCGTGGATCGTGTAGATATCGGCCGGGTAGAGATCGTTCGGCGTGCTGACGCCGATTAAGTCGGACAACCCAATTGAGTCCAAGAACTGGATGGTGCTGTCTTGGTCCTGGACCGGCAACGAATCGATGAACGTGTTGAGGATGCCACCGTGCGCGGATGTTGTGTCACCGATGAGGACGAACCGCAGATCGTCGGAGGGTATGCCTTTGTCACTGAGTTGCTGCATGGCCAGTGATGCCACCACGGCGCTTTGGGAATAGCCGAACACGACCAGCGGGTCCGTAGGCCCGAAATCGCCCGCGTCGAACCGGGATGTCACAGCGTTGACCAGGTCAGTAACCCCTTGGGCGACGCTCGGACCGTAGTCGAAGGTCTCCGGAGTGGTGAGCGCGATCGTCTGCCCGGTGAACCCAAGTGGCTCCAGATACAGCTGCGCGACCGTGTCGAGGTAACTGCCGTCGGGTGTCGAGATTTGCGTCGGACCCATCACCAGCGCGTCGGTGGCACCCGACAAGAACGCACGCAACGCGACGTCAAAAGACGCTCGCGGTAGACCGGTCCACGGGGCGGTGACGAACCCGCACAACAGCAGGGCGCCGCAAATCCTGGAAATCTGCAACGCTCGTCGCCGCCGGACCGTATATCCCGCGATGGTTCTCCCAACCACCATCGACACCCGCGCACCGTACCGCCGCCGCGCCGGCTTCGGCGCGAATTCGCCGGCAGGAGTCTGTTGTCCTCGTCACACCTCGCCGCCTCGGTCCCGCTCGTTGACGCGCAGTCGCTTTCGCTCCTTGAGCTCCTCGTCGGTGACCCATTCGCGCATCGGTTGCCCGGGCACGCACAACATTGTGAGGACGAAGCTGCAAGGAATGTCAGTGCGGTAGTTGGCGTCCTGATAGTGGATCACGTCGCCACCGGGTCCCCAGAACGCGTCTCCAGCGCGGAGGACGCGTGGCGCTTCACCCTCCAGCTCGAACAACATCTCGCCGTCAATCATGTAGCCGAATCCCGGACCGCCAGGAACGCGATGTGGCGGGTAACCCGGCGAGCCCGGTGGGTGGTTGATGAGAACAGTCATCACATAGGCATCGTCAGGAATCGACGCTGCCCGTACTTCCTGCAACACGGTTATTGTCGATTCGGAGTCAGTCGTATGGTGCAAGATTTGTTTCCCATTCGATTTCCCTAGCTGCGGCCGGCTGCGATCCAGTCGGAGTATCGAGTTGTGAAGATGGTGGCGTTCTCGTCGGGAGCCAGGCTGTGGTCGTTGATCACCGCACCGAAATACGGCGCCTGCGCGTCAGTCACGACGCGACGTTGATCACCGTTGGCAGTAAGGCCCGTGCGGACAAAGTCGTCCATCCCCATTGCTTCGGGTCCGGCGATCTCCGTTACTCCGTTGATGGGCCGCCCGTCAGCCGCGTGGGCCACGGCGGTGGCGACATCGTCGGCCGCGATGGGACGGAACAACGCGTGTGGCAATCTGACGATGTCTCCGTCTGTCGCGGAATCAGCCAAGCCAATAGCGAATTCGTAGAACGGAGTTGCTCGCACGATCGAATAGGGCCGGCCCGAATCCTTGATCAGCTTTTCCTGAGCTGCTTTCGCGGTGTTGTAGCCACTGTCTGGCATGACCTCGGCGCCCACTACGGACAACGCGACATGGTGTTTGACTCCCGCTTCCTGTTCAGCGGCAAGAAGATTCGTGGTCGTCGTTGTGAAGAAGTGCATCACAGGTTCGTCGTCGAACAAGGGTGAATCGGCGACGTCGACCAGGACATCCGCGCCATCGACGGCGTCGGCGAGACCTTCACCAGTGAGTGAATCGACACCTGATCGCCGTGAGGCGATGATCACGTCGTGTCCCTGCGCGCTGAGCTTGCTCGCTACTTTCGAGCCGATCAGCCCACGACCGCCGATGACTACGACCTTCATCATGAACCTTTCCGAGTTGCGTTTGGCTGGTTACCGCGGCGTCCGCTTCACCCAGCCCGGTCGACATTGCCTTAGCCTAAGAGGATTTCGAATCTTACGGTGCATTACCGAATAGGTTCACCGGGGAATTTCAAGTCGAAGCGTTTGCATAGTTCGGGGACACTGTCGACATCCATCTCCAGTTCGTACCGCATACAGAGCGCATCTAGGTTCTCTGTCGAGATCTTGTCTACACCGCCGAAGTCAGAAAGCTCGTCGAAGAACTGCTCGAACCCTGCGGGCGAGATGATCTCGAGGATGCGGGCGGGCTCGTCGCCGGCGTTCCAGAATGTGTGCCATTGGCCTCGTGGCTTGAAAATGAAGTCGCCAGGCCCGCCGTAAAGCACTTCATCGCCGAGCAAAGCGCCGACACGTCCCTCGATGATCCAGCTGTACTCATCTTCGTTGTGGTGGCGATGAAGCGGTGCGGCTAATGCTCGGGGTGACATCGGATGCTCGAGGACGGAGAAACGTCCTTGCGCGTGAACCCAATCGACGATGTGGCGGACACCGATCGTCCCAAGGAACACGGCCTTGCCTTCGGTGCGGCCGACAGACTTGGCCGGCGGGCCGCCCGGCCTCAAGATGTCGCTTTTCGCGCCGACCTCGGCCGGGTTCTTGTTGTATTCGTGTGACACGGATGCTCCTTAACTGTGCGGTTAATTGTCCAGCGCGCCACCATGTTCCGGGCGATTTAGTTGCGGCCGGCCATGATGCCACCGTCGACGTTGAAAATCGCGCCGGTGACCCAACTGGCAGCATCAGAGAGCAGATACGTGACGGCGTTGGCGACATCGGCAGGGGTGCCGACTCGCCCCAAGGGATGAAGCGGCGCAAAAGCATCGAGTGTGGTGTCGATCTCGTCCTTCGGGACCCACCGCTCGAGAGCGGGAGTTTTCACAGCGGCCGGTGCCACCGCGTTGACGCGGATGTTCTGCCCGGCAAGCTCGATGGCGAGGTTATGGGTGAGTGCATGCAGGCCGGCTTTTTGCATCGAGTGCCCAGTGGACGGGGTCAGACCGAGCGCCTGATGTGCCCACATGCTGCCGATGTTGACGATGGAGCCGCCCTCCCCGCGGGCGATCATGCCCGCAGCGACGGTCTGCGTCAGGAAGAACAGGGCATAGTTGAGTTCCATGTACGAGTCGTAGTCCTGCGCCTCGTACTCGAGAAACGGCTTGGGGATGAAGAATCCGGCCGCGTTTACCAGCAGTGTCGCGTCGCTGTGATGCTCGAAAAGCACGCGCTGCACATCGGCGACCGCGGCGCGATCCGCCAGGTCGGCGGCGATACCCCAGGCTTCGCCACGCCCCTTCAGCTCGGCGACGGTGTCGTCGACACGCGCTTTCGAGCGTCCGACGATCACCGCGCTTCCGCCGTGGTCGACGATGTCGATCGCGACCTGCCGACCCATGCCGGCACTGCCGCCCACAACAATGACTTTCTTGGCCGCAAAATGCATATTGGTTGTCCCTTCGAAGAATTCGCGCTTGGACATGCTGTCGATCGGGTTAGGCCCCCGGCGCGATCGCACAGGCTGCGACACAGACCCAGGTGCCGTCACGCTTCTGATAAGTGTCCGTGTACAGAGCTTGTTGCTCCACTCCATCGGCGAGCGTGGTGTATGTAGCGCGGGCGTGGATCAGAGCAACGTCGCTGAGGATGCGGACGTTGACGTCGTGCGTAGCGAGATCCTTGAAGGGACGCGGCTTCGCGATGTAATCGAGGAACTCTTCACGGTTCCGGGTGACGCCCGGGGTCTGCACGACGAAGTCTTCAGCGAGGAACTCGCTGAAGCGCTTGACATCGTTGAACTGGTCGGAATGGATGAAGTCGTTGTTGAGCTGCTCGAGGATTGCCAGATCTTCGGTGGACTGCTTGGTGTCGTTCATTTTCTTGTTCCTTCTGTGTGCGGTTCGGCGTTCCCTGGAGGTGGGTTGCCGTTTCTACGAGACTGCAGCCAGGCCGGCGAGCTGTCATCACCCCGACCACCTAGTCACCCGGGTGAGTTACGCGCCGCAGGTGTGATTCGGTGGGCCGCTCACCACCGATCGAAATGCAGCACGTCGTCGAGCGGGATCCGTCGCGCACGGTGGAAGATCGTGCCGGTGTAGTAGGCGGTGGGGATGGTCGTGGCGTGATAGACGTTGTCGGGCAGGCCGAGGATGGCCCGCATCTCCTCGTCGGCCATTATGGTCACGCCGGTCCACGTGGTTCCCAAGCCCCGAGAACGCGCGGCGAGCATGTAGCTCCACACGGCGGGCATGACCGAACTCCAATACTGGTTGGCGTTTTCGCCCGTCATGGTGCCGTCACCGTCGATTACCTCGACGCACGGGATCATCAAGACGGGGACCTCGCCGAAATGCTCAGCGAGATACGCGGCGCTGTCGGACACTTTGCGCTGCTCGCAATTACGCGCGGGGTCGTCCTTGAACCGATCGGCAACCGCGAAAGGGGACGCGACGATCCAGTCCCATGTGCGGCGGTACACATCGCCGATCGCGCGACGCTGTTCGGCATCGGTGACGATGATGAAGCTCCAGTTCTGCACGTTGCCCGACGTGGGTGCCTGCACCGCGATCTCCAGGCATTCCCGAATCAGGCCGACGGGAACAGGTTTGGTCAAATCGAGACGTTTACGCACCGAGCGGGTCGTGGTCAGCAGTGCGTCGATCGACAAGTCGACAGTGGGGTAATCGCTCACAAGCCGGATCGGATCAGGCGCGTGCACAGAGCCCTCCTGGTGCACGTAAACCTTCCTGCTGTGAGTCATTCTTCGTTGTCGTCTGTAGTGAGCGGGCCGTCTCCGGTATCGAGCAGGAAGACTGCGAGCAATTCAGCAGGTTCGGTGGCGCTGGCATTCTCACTGATCGTGTGATGCGCACCGGGTGCTTCAGTCCACGTCTCACCAGCGTGATAGACACGTGCGGGCTCACCCTCGACTTGGCTGCGGACCGCTCCGGAGATCACGTAAGCAACGATGAACGCCGACTTGGCGTGGTGGTGAGCCCCGCTTTTGGCTCCCGGCGGATAGCTGACAGCCACTCCTTCAAGTGATTTGCCCGGGACGTTAGTGGTCTGATCGAAAACTGTTCGGACCAGCGGGGTTTGACCAGAAGCATGTGGCGCCGGCTCGGCGCGGGCCGCTGGCGCGAGTATCGCAACAGCGACCAATGCCGCGAATAGCGTTTTTAGAGCCACTTTTGGCTGCCTTCTCTGTTCATTCTTCGGCTACCTGCAGGATCGTCTTGCCGGGGATCCGCTTGCCGGGAGCGAATGCGGTGGCGGCTTCGGCGAGCGGCAACATGGCACCCACCAGCGGCTTGAGGCGTCCGTCCCGGACTCGCGCGGCGAGGTCGGCGAGCCGGGCGCGATCGGGTTCGACAAGGAAGAAGAGCGCCCGCCCGTCGTGCGGCTGGGTCTTTGGCGGCTCGGCGATGGTGACAAGCGTTCCGCCAGCCCGCACCAAAGCGGCCGAGCGGGTGAGGACCTCGCCGCCGATCACGTCGAACACCACGTCGACTTCGCCTGCGTCCTCCAGCTTTTCGGTATCCAGGTCGAGGAAGGTGTGGGCGCCGAGCTCCGCCGCCCGGTCTCGATCGCCGGCTCGGCCGCTGCCGATGACGCGCGCACCAACCTCACGGGCGAGCTGCACCGCGATCGACCCGACCCCACCCGCGGCACCATTGATCAGAACTGTCTGTCCGGCGGTGAGGTGGCCGTGGTCGAACAGGCCCTGCCAGGCGGATAATCCGGAGATCGGCAGTGCCGCGGCGACGGTGTGGTCGATGTCGATTGGCAACGGTGCGAGATTACGGGTTTCCACCGCGACGTACTCCGCGAGCGAGCCGTCACGAGCCCAGTCGGCAAGCCCGAACACCCGCTGACCAACGGTAAAACCGGTTGTACCGTAACCCAATTCAGCTACGACTCCGGACAGCTCGTGGCCGGGCACGCTCGGTGTGCGGTCACGGCCCCCGCGGTCGGTCCAGGTGTGCGGCCAGTCAAGCTCCCCGGGTGTGAAACCCGCCGCGTGTACCCGCACGACGACGTCGTTGTCGGTCGCCTCGGGGTAGGGCAGCTCCGTCAGCGTCATGCCAGCGACACCTGCGTCACGATCTGAAACAGTGATGGCTTGCATTACAGGTCCTTTCTGATGTGGGTTGTTGTCGTCGGGCCAGCCGCGGACTGCGGTCGTACGCTGACCAGCTCAAGGCCGAGGTCACGTACCCGGTCGAGAAGTCCGTAAAGCTGTGACTGGTCGCGGATCTCACCAGTGAACACGGATTCGGTCGTGCCGGCCTCGAGGCGCATCCCTTCTAATGCGGACCCGAGCCGCTCGGTCACGCGCCCTCGAACGCAGATTTGGTACATCGTCGGCTGCACTTAGCCCTCCGCTCGCCAGCTGCTCATCACTGTTCACCGACGCCGGGTGAGTCGGCATCACCCGCGCGCGAATTCACCCGGGTGAGTGCAGAGGAAGCACTTGGCGAACACGGTCCGGCGTATCCTTAACATCGCTTCTAGGAGAGATGACGCGATGGACGGGATCGCCGACCACGAGCACTGACATGCGTGCAACGACCGGATCACACAGCTCGGTCGCCGGATTGGATCTCTACTTGGATCGCCCCGGCGGCAGGGTACGCGACGGTGTGATGGAAGCTATTCGCGACGCGATCCGCTCGGGGCGACTGGTTCCGGGCATCCAGTTGCCGTCGAGTCGCGCGCTGGCCGCCGACCTCGGTGTCGCGAGAAACACCGTTGCCCGTGCCTACGCCGAACTCATCGCCGAGGGCTGGCTGACATCGCATCATGGCTCCGGCACATTGGTTGCCCAACGTGCCGAAGTCGTCAGGTCCGTCGCTTCACCCCCGAAGCGACAGACAAAGCGCGAGTTGGACCACGATTTCCGACCGGGGCATCCGGACCTGTCGTCGTTTCCACGGATGGAATGGATTCGTGCTGTCAAGCGCGCGTTGAACGATGCCCCGTTCGAGGCGTTCGGCTACGCCAACCCCCAGGGGCGCCCGGAGCTTCGCAGCGCCCTTGCCGAGTATCTCGCTCGTGCTCGGGGAGTTCGGGCCCGGCCGGACAACATCGTCATCTGCAGCGGCGCCGCTGAAGGATTGAACCTCGTGGCCGCCGCGCTGGCAGAAGCCGGCGTCGCCGCTGTCGCCGTTGAATTATTTGGCCTGCGGGCACAGCGGGCGTCGCTCGCTCGAGCGCAGTTACGTTGCCCCCCACTGACAGTGGACTCTCATGGCGCTGATGTTAGGGCCCTCGACGGCATTGCAGATGCGGGCGGTGTGCTGCTCACTCCGTCGCACCAGTTCCCGCTGGGTGTGCCTCTGCGGTCCGACCGCCGCGCAGCGGTCGTCGATTGGGCGCGACGTACCGGCGGACTGATCATCGAAGATGATTACGACGGCGAATTCCGTTACGACCGAAGCCCTGTCGGCGCGCTGCAAGGTATCGATCCCGAACATGTCATCTATATGGGCACGGCGAGTAAGTCGCTGGCACCGGGGCTTCGGCTCGGGTGGCTGGTGCTGCCCAACCGACTCGTCCACGCGGTGGGCGGGCAGAGGGGTGAGCGCGAGGAGACCTCCAGCTTCGTTGACCAGTTGGCGATGGCCGAATTCATCGTGTCCGGTTCCTATGACAGACACATCCGCACCATGCGCGCCCAGTATTCGCGCCGCCGCGAGCAACTCGTCGCCGCTGTCGCCCGGTCGTCACCGCAGACCACCGTCGCAGGAATGCCCGCGGGTCTGCACGTGATGCTTGAGCTTGGCGGGGCAGACGAGAGCGCGCTGTCTCGTCAACGCGCGTGGCGACGGCTCGGCGTGGATGGTCTTGATCTTTTTCGCCATCCCCAAGCCGACAGCAAGCGGAACGGCTTAGTGATCGGGTTTGCATCGCCCGCGCCGAGCGCATGGTCAGCGGCGTTGGATGCCCTGATCCGACTGCTGCCCTGAAACATCCGGCTCAACTGGCCCCATCTCGCCGCGCCCAAGTGGCCCACGATCAGCGCGATACCGCGATTAGCGTTCAAAGCATGATCGTCACAGGCAGCTCCACGGTCGCCGATCTGCTGTGCGTCACGCCGACCCTCTTCGGGTTCGAGGGCGAAGGGCCGGCCGAAGCCGGCGAGCCGGCGGTTCTGCTTGCCGCCAAGTCGGCGCCTCCGGCCATCCGCTCTCAGCTGATCGAAAGGGCGGCCCTGATCGAGATCCTTTCAGCGGAACCCTCGCGCAAGCTCACGTTGCTCAGTGCGCCGGCGGGCTGGGGCAAGACGACGCTTTTGGCCCAGTGGGTGAGCGGCGCCGATGACCGCCGTCGGCGGGGCTGGCTGTCCCTCGATGCGTCCGACAATGATCCGGCGCGATTTTGGGCCTGCGCGATCGCGTCGCTGGACAAGGCCAGCCCGGGGGTGGCGCCGCGTGCATTCGAGCTCATCAAGATGGGTGCCGACCCACGACAGGTGGTCTTGCCCACCCTGCTCGACGAGTTGGCCGCCATCGACCACCAGATCGCGCTGATCCTCGACGACTATCACCTTGTTGAAAATCGGACCGTGCACGAGCAAGTGGGTTTCGTCGTGGAACGGATGCCGCCGACTTTCCAGCTGGTCATCGCCACCCGCTCGGATCCCACGCTGCCGTTGGCGCGGTTGCGCGCCCGCGGCGAGCTGCTGGAGCTGCGGGCCGAGGAGCTGCGCTTTCAGGCCGGCGAAGCCGCAGACCTGCTTGACGGCGTGCTCGGTTTGACGTTGACCGACGCGCAAGTCCAACTGCTGTTTCGCCGCACCGAGGGGTGGGCTGCCGGCCTCTACCTTGCCGCCCTCTCGCTTGCCGGGCGTGCTGATGCCCCGACGTTCATCAGAAGCTTCGCCGGCGATAACCGTCATATCGTCGACTACTTGATGGCCGAGGTGCTCGACGGTCAGCCACCGGACCTGCGCAGCTTTTTGCTACGTACCTCGGTCTTGGAGCGACTCAGCGGTGCGCTGTGCGACGCGATGCTGCAAACGTCTGGCTCGGCCTCGGTCTTGGAAAAGATCGAACGCGAAAACCTGTTTGTGGTGCCACTGGACACGTCGCGTCACTGGTATCGCTATCACCAGCTGTTCGGAGAGTTGCTGCGCACCGAGCTGCGTCGCAGCGAGCCCGATCTGGTCGCCGATTTGCATCGACGAGCCGCGACCTGGTTCGAGACCGAGGGCCTCATCGATGAGGCGCTGCATCATCTGATCGCTGCCGGTGACATCGCGCGCAATCCTGATCTGATCGCCACGGACGCTGGCATCGCCCCGACGCTGCCAGCTTCGGGCGAGCTCAGCGCGGGCGTCGCGGTGAGTTCGCGCAACGAACGGTGCGCGGTCGTTGAGGAGCTGAGCCCCAAGGAGATTGAGATTCTTCGCCTGCTCACCACCCGCTTATCGCGACGTGAGATCGGTGAGCGGCTGTACGTCTCGCTCAATACCGTGAAGACCCACCAGCGCGCCGTATACCGCAAGCTCAACGTTGAACACCGCAACGCGGCGGTCAGCCGGGCGCGAGAACTCGGCCTGCTGTAATTCGCACACTGCCAGTGTGAAACGGGTTGTCCTGCATCCGTATTCGTGCATCTAAGACGTGCTATAAGGATCGCAGTTCCTCCAAGGCTTTTGCCGATGGGCTTCCAGGTTCGGCGCGAAAGAAGATTAGGTGCTGTCCACCCGAATGCGGAACGCTGAGCCTGTTGCGATGTAAAAGCATTTCACCCACGATGGGGTGGCGTACGCGGGTCACTCCGGTCCGGTACCCGACATCAGCGCGGGCCCATAGCTCGCGAAATCGCGAACTCAGGGCTGAGAATTCATCGATGAGGGCGCGCATGCGCGGATCATTAGACGCGCTCCCGGCGACTTCCCGCAATCCGTTGACCACTATTTCGGTCGCTTCGTCCCAGTCGACGAAGAATTCTCGCGCGGCGGGCTCAACCAGACGCCAGCGCAGAGAGTTCTGGCCGGGAACGAAGGCGGGGCACAGTGCGCGGGCGATCGCATTGGCGGCCAGCACATCCAGGTATCTGTTGGCGACCATCGCGGGCATCGGCATCTGGTCGACCAGCTCATCGAGGCCATCGGCCGCCGTCTCCAGATCCGGCTGCTCGACGCGACCGCCGCTGGCCAGTTGATATAGATACTCGGCGCCCTTGATATCCAGCTGCAGCGCCCGCGCCAGTGCATCGAGGATCTGCGGGGACGGATTCGTGTCACGGCCTTGCTCCAGCCGCAGGTAGTACTCGAGGCTGATGCCCGCCAGCGTGGCCAACTCCTCGCGCCGCAAGCCCTGAACTCGCCGCCGCGGACCAGCTAACAGTCCGACATCTTCGGGTTGGACCTGTGCGCGCCGGGCGCGCAGGTACTCCCCCAGCGCGTTGCTCTCCGCCATACCTAGTGAGCCTAAGCCTGTTCCTGCTGGCACCAGTGTTAAGGAGGTTTCCCCTGCTGGGACGCGCAACGACGACAGTGGATGTTGTGCGGCATGGACAGGAGAACGAGATGACACAACGACAGGACATCGAGTTCGTCGCCGACCGTGACGTGGTGCTGCGGGGCTGGCTGTTTGTGCCCGACGGGGTAGGGCCGTTTCCGGCAGTAACGATGGCGCACGGCTTCGCCGGCGTAAAGGAGCATGGGCTGGAGCGCTTCGCGCGCTTCTTCGCCGACGCCGGCTTCGTCGTGCTGGTGCACGACCACCGCGGCTTCGGAGCCAGCGACGGAACGCCGCGCTACGACATCGATCCGTGGACTCAGATCGCCGACTGGCGACGAGCCATCTCGTTTCTAGAAGCCCAGCCCAGCGTCGATCCCGAGCGGATCGGTCTGTGGGGATCCAGTTACGCGGGTGGGCACGCGATCGTGCTCGGTGCGACAGACCGGCGGCTTCGCGCCGTCGTCGCTCAGGTTCCGACCGTGAGCGGCTACGAGCAGAGCTTGCGACGCGTCGCACCCGATCAACAAGACGCCCTGGAGGCGTCGTTGATCGACGACGACAGGCGTCAGTATCGTGGCGAGCCGCCCGCAACGCAGGCGGTGGTCAGTTCCGATCCCGCAACGCCAGCGGCCTACCGGTCCCCCGACGCCGTGGCTTTTTACAACCAGCCGGCGCCCGATGGCGTGTGGGACAACGTAATGACCGTGCGGTCCTCGCGCGCCGCCAGGATGTATGAACCGGGCGCGTGGATCTCCCGGATCTCACCCACCCCGTTGTTGATGATCGTCGGCCTGAAGGACACGATCACGATCGCCGGCCTCCAACTGGCCGCATACGAGCGGGCGTTGCAGCCCAAAAAACTCGTCACCGTCGCCGGAGGCCACTTCGACCCGTACCTGGATCAGTTCGACCAGGCAGCGGGCGCGGCCCGCGACTGGTTCATCGAACATTTGCGCCCGTCTGAAACCACTAACGGAAGGGAACTGTGATGACTGAACTGCGCTACGAGGTGATGGTCCACGACGGCCTGCGTCGCCACCGCGACCAACGACTTCCAGACGGCAGCCCCATCGTGTCGTCGCCGGTCACGTCGACGCTCATCTTCGGTGAGCACGACGCCGTCCTCGTCGATCCGCCATTTACTAACGATCAGATCCAACGCGTAGGGGACTGGGTCGAAAACTCAGGGAAGAAACTGACTCACGTCTACGCCACCCACGGGCACGGCGATCACTGGTTCGGCACTGACGTGCTGTTGCAGCGATTCCCCGAAGCGATCGCGTACGCCACCGAAGGAACCATCGCCAAGATGCACGAACAGGCTACAACTGGGCGCGCCCAGATGTGGGACATCGATTTTCCCGGTCAGATCCCGCCGAGTCCTGTTGTCTACCAGCCTGTTCCCGCTGACGGCTTTGAGTTGGAAGGCCGGCGCTTGACTCCCATTGAGGTCGGCCACACCGACACTGACGATACGACCGTCCTGCACGTGCCGTCGATCGGGCTCGTTGTCGCAGGCGATGTCGTTTACAACGGTGTACACCAGTACCTGCTAGAGAGCGCGCACGGCGGAATCAAGGCGTGGCTGCAGGCCCTGAGTACGGTCGCCGCCCTGCATCCCCGCACCGTCGTCGCTGGACACAAGAACAAAGACCTGGCCGACGACCCCAAAACCATCAGCGAGACTCGCGACTACCTGTTGGACGCGCAGCGACTGCTCGCGGGCACGCCCAGCCCGGATGACTTCTTCAATCACATGACCCGGCTCTACCCGGATCGCCTGAACGTCGGTCCCGTCTGGTACAGCGCCCTAGCGCTGCTGTCGTGACGAATTCGACTGTCTGACAAAGGAGAACGATCATGATTATCGACACCGCAGATCTGGATCCGACATCGAGCTACAAACTTCTCATCGGTAGCGTGCTGCCTCGCGCGATCGCCTGGGTCAGCACGGCTTCGACGTCCGGGGTGGGGAACATCGCGCCCGTGTCGTTCTTCACGGTGGTCGGCAGGTTTCCTCCCGTGTTGTCCATCACCCTGCAACCGCGTTCTGACGGTGTCACGCTCAAAGACACATTCGTCAACATCCGCGACACCAACGAATTCGTGGTGAACATCGCCTCGATCAGCCAGGCCGACGCCGTGCACAAGTCCGCGTTCGAATACGACAGCGCGGTAGACGAATTCGAGGCTCTGGGCCTGACGAAGGCGCCATCGGAGGTGATCGGGGTGCCACGGATCGCCGAGGCGCCCATCTCCTTCGAATGTGTGGTCAACCGCATCATCCCGATGCCACCGTTGCCCGACCACGTCGTATGGGGCGATGTCAAACGTATCCATGTGCGCGACGATCTGTACCTGGACCGCGGACGCATCGACGTCGGCGCGCTCGGCGCGTTCGGCAGACTCGCCGCTGAGTACACACTTGTCAACAACATCTTTACCGCTCCGCTGCCGGACGGCCTCGCCGACGAGCTGGCAACGGTGCGCGCGGAACGTCTCGACGGGCACGCCAGCGACTACTCCCCCATTGACACCGCCGAATGGTCACCATCCGGTGCGACCAAGGTGGCGACGAAATGACCGCACCGAACCACACGCCAGTCACCCGCACGGCGGCCAACATCGACGGTGCACCCACATTGCTGTTCATCCATGGGTTTCTGGATGACGCGGCGGTCTGGGACGGAGTGATCGCCGCGCTCGACCGGGAATTGAACACCGTGAGCTACGACTTGCCGGGGTTCGGCTCGCGTGCCGTCACGATCGGCGATCCGGATGCCCTATCACTGGAATCCCTCGCCGCCGAGGCCGGCGAGATACTCAACGGGATCGACACCCCGGTGATCGTCGTCGGCCAGAGCATGGGCAGCCAGATCGCCGAAATCGTCGCCGCCGAGCATCCCGACCGGGTCGACGGCCTGGTGCTGTTGACGCCCGTTCCGCTCGGTGGCACGGACCTGCCGGCCGAGGAATTGGCTCCATTTCGCAGCCTCGCCAACGATCCCGCCGCGCAGCGCACCGCCAGATCTGCGCTGTCACCGGGACTGAAGGCCCAACAGCTTGATCGTCTGGTCGCGGCCGGAGCCGGGGTGTCCGCGGAAGTACTCGCCCGCTACGCCGACTTGTGGAACGCCGGAGTGAAAGGCACGCCCGCCACAAGCAAGTACACGGGCCCCGTGCTTGTAATTCGCGGTGCCAAAGACGGTTTCGTAACGGAGCAATTGGCAGGCGCCGTCGCGGGGCGCTTCACCGACGTTAGTGAACACGTGATCGATCGCGGCGGCCACTGGTTACATGTCGAGTACCCGGTCACCGTGGCCGCCACAATCCTCGATTTCAAGGATTCCGTGACCAGCGGCAAGACCGCCCACGGCTGGCGGCACAGTTTCGCAAGTCAGTCACAGCGCGAGTTCGCCGAGCAGTTCGCCGAGGGAATTGTGTTCGAGGCAACCACACTGGCCAAGCCGGTCGAGGGCAAGCAGAGCGTGGCAACCGTGCTGGCCGCCGCAAGCTCGATCTATGAATCTCTAGAGTTCACCGCCGAAGCGCAAAACACGTCGACAACCTACCTGCAGTGGCGTGCAACGGCTTTCGGCGGCATACGGATCGATGGCATCACAGTGCTCGAGCGTGATGCGAGCGGCAAGATCGTCAAAGCCGCCATCCACCATCGGCCGCTGGGCGCCGTGCTGCGATTCTCAGCTGAGATCCGCGATCGACTCGCGGGTGTGATACCTGCCGATTACTTTCTCACGGAGTCAGCATGACCGCACCATTGCGATATAAATCCTTTGTCACAGAACAGATCCCGCAATCAGGACGCGGACCGCTGCCCGACGGCAGCACCCGGATGTGGTCGCCCATGACCTCGACGCTGATCCTGGGATCCCACGATGCGGTGCTCGTGGACCCGCCGCTCACCAAGGCCCAAGCAGCCGATGTCGGCGACTGGATCGACGCGTCGGGCCGTCAGTTGCGCGCGATTTACATCACCCACGGCCACGGCGACCATTGGTTCGGCGCCATTCCGCTGCTGAACCGGTTCCCCGGCGTGGCGGTGCGAGCGACCGAAGGCACCAGGCAACACATGGCCGGCCAGAACACCAAAGAGTTCCGTGCGGAGTTTTGGGATCGAGTCTTTCCAGGCCAGTTGCCAAGTGGCGACGTCGATGTCGACGTGGTCGGCGAACGGGGCTTCGAACTGGAGGGCGTCCCGCTGCTGCCAGTTGAAGTGGGTCACACGGACACCGACGCGACGACGATGCTGCACGTGCCCGCAGTCGAGCTCCTCATCGCCGGCGACGTCGTCTACAACGGCGTGCATCTCTATCTCACCGAATCTGGCGGCCCGGCAGGCATCGACGAGTGGCTTACCGCGCTTGACATAGCCGAGGCGCGTCGTCCCGCCGCCGTCGTCGCCGGCCACAAGAACCCGCAGGCATCTGACAACCCGTTGCAGATCCAAGAAACACGCCAATATCTGACCGATGCGCGCGAACTGCTCACGTCGTCGGCCCACGCCCGGGAATTTTATGACGGCATGCTCGTTCGCCACCCGAATCGGATCAACGCCGGCGCACTGTGGGGTGCAGCCATGACACTGCTTACCGAAGGCGCCGATGACGCGACACAGCTCTGAGCGGCCCAGCGACGGCAGTCCGATCGTGTCCTCGTCGCAGGCCGCCCGCGGAGTAATCGCGGACTCATGGCGGCGTGCGCGCCTGCTTGCGCACGTGGGTGTTTGATTGCAAACCGGTGCACGCTATCGCAGCGTTCTCCAGAATTCGGTGACCGCGCGGGCGATGAGATCGGCGTCGACCAGGAGTGGGCCGACGTGTCCAGCGCCGGTAAGGGCTACTACTTGCGCGTTGGGCATCGTGGCGGCGGCAGCATGGGCGTCGGCGGGGCGCCAATGTTGATCGTCGAGATCGCCGGTGAGAAACAACGTGGGCACGTTGACCCTGGGCAGGGTGTCGGTCAGCGAGTGCCAACGGTGCATGAACCGGACCGTGCGAAGCATCGAGTTCCGATCAACCTCCGTGAACCCGCGGATCATGTCCGCGGCCCGATCGGGGTGCGCCTTGATCGCGTCGGCACCGAGTAACGCTTCGAACAATGCCTTGGTGATCAATCGGTTTGGGCCGGTGAGGCGGTAGAGCACGCCGAGCGGATAGGTCTGAGTCCAGCGTTGCCGAGCACCGACCGGCAACAGTGGTGCGGCGATCGTCACCAGACTGTGAAGACGGTGTGGTTGATCGGCGGCCAGGGTGATGCCGACGTGGCCACCCCACGCGTTGCCCACCCAGTCGACCGGCTCGGTGATGCCGAGATGATCGATGACTTCGGCGGCGGCGCGCGCGCAGTCGTCGAGGGTGAAGTCGCGATCAATGGGATCGCTGCGCCCGTATCCAGGACCATCGATGGTCACCAATCGCCGGTGCGCACCAAGGGAATCCACTAGCGGACCCCAGCTGCGCGAGTCGACCCACAGGCTGTGCCACAGGAGTGCCGGCGGTCCCGCGCCGGCTTGCCCGACGTTCAACCGCCCCAGGGAGGTAGGCACCAGCGCCGAATCGGAAGAAGTGTACGCAACCATGACGCCTCCATAAGTACTTCGGAAACCGAAACTTCGGTACCCGTAGTATTCTGTATCGACATGGTCACGTCAAGAGATCTGCCCACCGATCGACTGGCCATCGGTCAGCTGCTCATTCGGCTACTGCGCGAATTCCGACGCGAACTCTCTGCCCCGGCCGCCGCGGCGGGGTACGGCGATATTCGCGACCCGCACCTCCAAATCTTCGGAGCGATCGGCATGGGTGGCGTGCGGCTTACCGCTCTCGCCGCCCGCGCACAGCTCAGCCTGGCTGCCACCTCAGAGCTGGTGAACGACCTCCAAGAGCTCGGTTACCTTGAGCGGCAGCCAGACCCCCGCGACGGACGGGCCAAGCTCATCTGCCTGACCGGCCGGGGACGTGGAGCCATGGCCCATGCCGGCGATCGTGTGGCCACGATCGAAGCGCAGTGGTCGACCGTTGTCGGCAAGCAGTCCTTCGACCAGATGTGCGCCACCATGCAACGCCTGCTCGACTATCTGGACGCCGACGAGGCGCATCGGTGATCCACGCTGCCAAACCCCACGTCCCCAGTAGCAAAGACGCCGGCCTGTGGTCAGTACAGCGCTTCCGCGGCCGACTCGACGACGCGTTGACGAAAGCGTGGTTGAAGCGTGTCTCCGGCTTGCTTCGTACCGCACCGGGATGTGATCGCGTCGACGAACTGGTGAACGCTGGAGTTGTGACTGGGCGCGGACGGTCATGGCCAGCTTACGATCTATCCGCTACGCAGCTACCCGTCCATACCGCATCCAATCGCTCGATGACAAGGTGCGGCTGCTGAACGAGGACCTCACCGTGCAAACAACGTCACAACCTGTGTCACCGCCTCGCACGGCCGGCGGCGCTGAAGCTGTTCGCCTGGCCGTTATGGTCGGCGCGCTCGGCGTCGTGTTCGGCGACATCGGAACCAGTCCGATCTACACCCTCGCGACTGTCTTCAACCCCAGCGACCCGCACCCGGTGCCGCTCAACATCCCCAACGTCTACGGCGTCGTGTCACTGCTCTTCTGGTCGGTAATGATCATCGTCACGCTGACCTACGTCACCCTCGTGATGCGCGCCGACAACGACGGCGAGGGCGGCATCATGGCACTTATCACGCTGCTGCGGCGCTTTGGCGGTGGAGGAGGACACCGGACCGTCGCCGCGCTGGCCGCGCTGGGTATCTTCGGCGCATCGCTGTTTTTCGGCGACAGCATGATCACCCCCGCGATGTCGATGATGTCGGCGGTCGAGGGCCTCAAGGTCGTCGAACCCTCTCTTGCGGAGTGGGTCGTCCCGATCACCGCGGTGATCAGTCTGGTGCTGTTCGCGGTTCAACGCTACGGAACGCACGCCGTCGGTCGGCTTTTCGGTCCGGTGATGATCCTCTGGTTCGTCTCGATCGGCGCCTGCGGCGTGAAGGGCATCCTCGGCCACCCGCAAATCCTCAAGGCGCTGTCGCCGACCTATGCGGCGACGTTCGTGTTGGAGCACGCCAGAATTGCGTTCTTTGCACTCGCGGCAGTCGTGCTCGCGGTCACCGGCGCGGAGGCGCTGTACGCCGACATGGGCCATTTCGGTCGAAAGGCCATCACCCGGGGCTGGCTATTCGTCGTGCTGCCGGCATGCACTCTCAGTTATCTCGGCCAAGGCGCGCTGGTGCTGGGCGACGAGTCCACGGCAAGCGCGCCGTTCTTTTTGCTCACGCCACACTGGGCACAGCTGCCCATGGTGCTATTGGCAACCGCCGCAACGGTTATCGCATCTCAGGCGGTGATCACCGGGGCCTATTCGGTGGCATCGGCAGCCGCTCACCTGAGCTATCTGCCGAGATTGCGAATAACGCACACCTCGGAGTCGACGATGGGCCAGATCTATGTGCCGTGGATCAACGGTCTCCTCATGGTCGCGGTGCTAATCCTGGTGTTCGCCTTCCGCAGCTCGGCGGCACTGGCCTACGCGTACGGCATGGCGGTCACAGGGACGATCACCATCACCACGCTGCTGTTCTTCTACACCGCCCGCAAGAGGTGGCATACGCCGCTGTGGCTCATCGCGATCGGTGCCGGGTCGCTGTTGACGGTGGACCTGTTGTTCCTCGCGGCGAACCTGACGAAACTGGTCCATGGGGCATGGCTGCCGCTGCTCATCGCCGTGGTTGCGTTCACCGTGCTGTCCACGTGGCAGCGCGGACAGGAGATCGTCACCCGAGCACGCACGAAAGCTGAGGGACCGCTTCGTGAGTTCGTCGATCGGCTGGCCCACGCTCGGCCGCCATTAACGCGCACCAAGGGCACGGCGGTTTTCCTCAACCGCGGAAAAGAGACCACTCCCCTGGCGATGCGGGCCAACTGCGAGCACAATTACGTGCTCCATGAACACGTGATAATCATGGCGATCGACACCCTGCCGGTCCCGCGCGTACCGGAATCCGAGCGAACGGAAATCGACGACCTCGGCTATGGCGATGACGGAATCGTTCATCTCACCGCGCACTTCGGGTACATGGAAGCGCCCGATGTCCTCAGCGTGCTTCGTCTTTTGGACCCGTCGCAGACTGAAGGCCAGATCGACATCGACGACGCTTCCTACTTTCTATCCGACATCGAACTGACCATGGGTGCGGCAAAGAGCATGGCGCACTGGCGCAAGCACCTGTTCATCGCGACGTCCCACATCACCGCCGACGCCGCCAACTACTTCGGTCTGCCTCCCGACCGCACGGTGGTCATGGGTTCGCGGATTGAGATCTAGCTACGTCCCCCCAGCGCGGCCGCGATTCGGGTCGTTGACACGCTCGGTGGTCGAGGCCATGCCGAGCCTTAGGCTTAGTTCGTGGCCTCGCTTGCCGACTCGTTATGGCACCGGAACCGGGTCTTGGCTGAGGCGGCGCTGGAGCACACATTCATCCAGGGCATCGCATCGGGAGAGTTGGCCCGAGCTACGTTCGCCTACTACGTAGGACAGGACGCCGCCTTCCTCGACGCATACTCTCGCGCCTACGCGTTGGCTTTGGCAAAGAGCCCGGACCAAGACAGCCTGATTGCGTTCAGTGAGCTACTCGACGCCGCCGCCGACGAGCTTCGCCT
>NZ_DATNJW010000640.1:0-7174 GCF_035603715.1 Mycobacterium sp.
CGTCGAGATTCAACACGAGGTAGGTGACGCCGCTGACCGCCCACACCACGGCCAGAATCATCGACTGCCGCGTGAGGATGCGCATTGCCGATCGCCGCTGCTCGGGATTCGGTTGTTGTTGAGCGACGAACCAACGCAGGACCGGGATGAGATTTGCGATGCCGCCGGCCGCGACGGCCACGGTCCCGAGAACGACGATGACCGCCGCCGTAACGAGGCTGGTTGGAGCGAAGTACGCCCTAGTCTCGTTGGTGAACTGACCATGCAGCGGGATGACGATCGCGGCGGCATCGGCGGAGCCGATCAGGTGCCCGCAGGCGAGACCGGCCGCATAACGGATCGCAATGTTGCGGCCGGTCGCCCGTTGTGTTTGTGCGGCGTCGGTCACGGGACAAAGGTAGCCCGCTGACAGCTGGAATTACCGCGGGTGTCAGCCCACGGGGTATCCCACGGATTTGACCTCGGTGTACTGATCGAAACCGGCCACACCGTTCTGGCGGCCAACGCCGCTGTCCTTGTATCCACCGAACGGCGTATCTGCGCCGTAGGGTGCGCCGCCGTTGACGCCGATGAAGCCGGCCTTGATCCGACGAGCCACGGCCAGCGAATGCTCCAGCGATCCCGACATCACGTTGCCGGCCAGACCGTATGGGCTGTCGTTGGCGATGCGGATCGCATCTTCTTCGTCGTCAAACGGGATGACCGACAGCACCGGACCGAAGATCTCTTCCTGGGCGATCGTCATCTTGTTGTCGACGTCGGTGAAAAGTGTTGGCCGGACGAAATATCCCTTGTCGAATCCAGTTTCCGCACCGGGCCCGCCGACCAGCGCGGTGGCACCTTCCTCGACGCCCTTCTTGATGTAGCCCGTGACGCGGTCGAACTGTCGCTGCGAAATCACCGGCCCACACAGGGTGCCGGGGTCCTGCGGGTCGCCGCAGGTGATGCTCTCGTAGATGCCCTTCAGGATCGCCACACCCTCCTCGTAGCGAGAGCGCGGCAGCAACATCCGGGTCGGGTTGGCGCAACCCTGCCCCGCGTGCATACACGGGGCAATGCCGATCGCGCAGGCCAACCCGAAGTCGGCGTCCTCCAAGACGATGGTGGCCGACTTGCCGCCGAGTTCGAGGAACAGCCGCTTCATGGTGGCCGCGCCTTTTTCCATGATCCGCTTGCCGACGACCGTCGACCCGGTGAACGAGATCAGGTCGACCTTTGGCGACACCGTAAGCTCCTCGCCCACAAAGTGATCCGACGCGGTGACGACGTTGACGACACCGGCGGGGATATCGGTCTTTTCAGCGATGAGCCGGCCCAGGCGAGTCGCGTTGAACGGAGTATTCGGCGCCGGCTTGAGCACGACGGTGTTGCCGGTGCCCAGCGCCTGCCCCAGCTTGTTGATCGTCACCTCGAACGGGAAGTTCCACGGCACGATCGCACCGACCACGCCGACCGGCTCCCGCCAGACCTTGACGGAGGTGTTCGCGCCGGTGAGGCTGATCACCCGGTCGCCGAGATCGGTTTCCCAGGCGTATTCGTCGATCAACCGGGCGGGGTACTTCAGCCCGTCGGCCAGCGGGGCGTCCAGTTGCGGGCCGAACGTGATGGCCCGCGGCGAGCCGACCTCGAGGATGAGCTCCTCGCGCAACTCCTCTTTCTCCGATTCGATCGCGTCGTGCAGCTGCAACAGGCAGCGCTTGCGCAGCTCCTTGTTGGTCGACCAGTCGGTCTCGTCGAAGGCGCGGCGGGCGGCATCGATGGCCCGGTGCATGTCCTCCTTCGACGCATCGGCGACCTCCCCGAGCGGCTCCTCGGTCGCCGGGTTGAGGTTGGTGAAAGTACCGGCCTGACCGTCGACCAACTTGCCGTCGATCATCATTTTCGGCTCGAAGCGGACCTTTACAGTGTCAGTCATGTTTGTTGCGCTTTCGTAGTTGGGACGCTGAGCAGAGCGCCAGGACGCACGATACTATGGGAAGCCTTACCGGAAGATAGCCGGTTGGCAACCCTCGACGGAGTCTGACCCATCCTCGATGTTGTTGACCAAATATCTGTTCCACCGTAGAGTTCGCCATTGCCCGTAGTCAATCGCCCCGAAGCCAACAGGAAACGTGGATTTCTCATACCCGCCAGAGGTGGAACAGGTCCGCAAAGAGTTGCGCGCGTGGCTGGCCGCGAACCTGACCGACGAGGTCATTGCCGCGAACCGCGGGCGAGGTAGGGACGAAGGAGCATTTCAGACCCTTCGGGCGTGGAACGCGACGATGGCCGACGCCGGTTGGGCCGCGCTCTCCTGGCCGCAGGAGTACGGGGGCCGCGGGGCCGGCGTACTCGAGCAGCTGGTCTGCGCCGAGGAGACCACCCGCGCACGCGTGCCGGTCCATCTCAATGTGATCGGGATGAACAACATCGCCCCGGCGATCATGCAGCACGGGACCGAGGCGCAGAAGCGCACTCTGCTCCCCCGGATGATGCGCGCCGACGACATCTGGTGTCAGGGAATGTCGGAACCCGAAGCCGGCTCCGATCTCGCCTCACTTCGCACCCGCGCGGTGCGCGACGGCGATCACTTCGTCGTCAACGGCCAGAAGATCTGGACCTCATTGGGGCACCGGGCCAAATGGTGCCAGCTGTATGTGCGCACCGATCCGGACGCGCCGAAGCACAAAGGCATCTCATGCCTGATTCTCGACATGTCGTTGCCGGGCATCGAAGTTCGGCCGCTTGTCACGCTGAGCGGCGACGCGGATTTCGCCGAAGTGTTCTTCAACGACGTGCGGGTACCTGCGGATGCCCTGCTCGGTCCCGAGAACGGCGGCTGGCAGATCGCCACGACGACACTGAGTCACGAACGAGCCGGGGCCGCACGGCTCTACACCGAGATGCAGGTGAGGCTGGCGGAATTGGTCACCGATCTCGCGGACGTACAGATCGGCCACCGGCCGGTGCTCGAGGACCCGACGACGCTGCGACGTCTGGGCGAAATCGCTTTGCGCATCAAATATCTCGAGGTGCTGTGCCAGCGGTCGATCTCCGCGATCCTGCACGGCGGCGACCCGTTCGCATCGGCAAGCCTCGCCAAGACGATCTGGGGTGAGGTCGGGCAGAGCATCGCCGCGCTGGCTTTCGACCTGCTCGGAACACACCCCGACGGCCGCCGCTGGGCCGACTACCGCTTGACCTCGCGCTCGCTGACCATCGCCGGCGGTACGACGCAGATCAACAAGAACATCACCGCCCAACGCGTTCTGGGGTTGCCGCGCTCATGAATTTAGAGCTGACCGACGAGCAGATCGCACTGCGCGACACCGTGCGAAGCTTCCTCGCCGAAAGGGCCTCGATCGCCGAGCATGTCCGACCGATGCTCGACGACGCGACCGGCACCACCGAGTCGGTCTGGCAGGGGCTCGCCGACTTGGGCACCACCGGCTTGCTTGTGCCGTCGGAATACAACGGCGCCGGCATGACGATGGTCGAAGCCGGCGTCGTGCTCGAAGAACTCGGCGCCGGGCTACATCCCGGGCCGTGGCTGTCCACGGCCGTCGCCGCGACCCGCGCGCTGACGCGATTCGAAGTGGACGCCAGCGTGGCGGCCCCACTTTTCACCGGTATCGCGGACGGCTCCACGACCGTCACGGTGGGCCCGCTCGACGGTGACCGCCCGAGCGCGGCCGCAAGTGGCGACGGTGTGGTGCTGCGTGGCGAGATCGACAGCGTGTGGGATATCGCCGCCGCCGACGTGATCCTCGTGATCGCCGACGATCGGGACGGCACAGGTCTTTTCGCGGTCCAGACGCCGGCGCCCGGCATCGACATCATCCCGCAAACCGGAATCGACCAGACCCGCAAGCGATTTCGTCTGCGGCTCGACGAGACGCCCGGGCAACGTCTGAGCGCGGTGTCACCCGATTCTGTCGAGGCGCTGGTCGATGACGTGACGATCGCATGGGCCGCTGACGCGCTCGGCGCGGCACGGGCAATCCTGAACCTCGTCGTCGAGTACGCCAAAGTCCGGCGACAATTCGGCCAGCCGATCGGTGCCTTCCAGGCGGTCCAGCACCTGTGCGTCGATATGTACGAGACAGTCGAACTCGCGCGCAGTGGCGTGATCCACGCCCTATGGGCCGCCGACGCCGGAAGTCGCGCGGAACGACATTCGGCGGCGTTGCGCACCAAGGCGTTCGCCGGCCGACTGGCCGCCGTCGGCGATACGGCAATTCAAGTCTTCGGTGGTATCGGCTACACCTGGGAGCACGACGCTCACCTGTACCTCAAGCGCCTGCTGAGCTGGAGCGCGTTTCTGGACGCACCCGACGAATGCCTCGTGCAGATTGGCGCGCAGTTCGCCGAGTCCGTACTGCACTGAAATCCGATCACAGCGCGCTAATACCCTTCAACCTGCGCAATTGATGCTCAGCAACCTGGTAGCGTTAAACCAAATATTGGGTCACGGATCGCGCGGGACCGGCCTGTGGAGGTGTCGTGGGGCTTCAGCAACCATCCGAGGCTGGAGCAACGTCGAGCTCTGCGCGCCTAGACTTGCCCGATGCCGATTCGTTGGCCCGGTCCGAGCGAGCCGGACGTTCGCGCATGACGTCGCGGGGACGGGGTGCCGCAAAACGCGTCCCCGACTTGGCGAACGACCGTGGCGGCTCTTATGACGACGGCACCCGTCGCACCGAAATCCTGCAAACCGCCGCATCGTTGATCGCCTCCTCCGGCTTGCGGACGTCGCTGCAAGAGATCGCCGATGCCGCGGGCATATTGCCGGGAAGCCTTTATCACCACTTTGAATCAAAGGAAGCGATCCTTGTCGAGTTGGTGCGGCGCTACTACGCCGACCTCGATCGCATCGGCGAAATTGCGCACGAGAAATTAGACCAAGCCGACCCGCGCTCCGTCGCCGACAAGATCGTCGAATTGGGGTCCGCGATCGCGCGCTGCGCGGTACAGCACCGCGCAGCCCTGCAAATGTCGTTTTATGAGGCCCCCAGCGCAAATCCGGAACTCGTCGAGCTCCTGCAAAACCCGCCAACCGCCGTGCAGCAGGCAATGCTGCAAACGCTGCGCGCGGGTAGATGGAGCGGCTTCATTCGATCCGACATCGACCTGCCCACGCTGGCCGACCGGATCTGCCAGACCATGATGCACGTCGGACTCGACATCATCAGACACACCGGCGCGGCCGACCAGACCGCGGTCGTGATGTGCCGCATCATGTTGCACGGTTTGGCCAGTCGGTCGCCCAGCGATCGGGAACTGAACAGCTCCAGTGCGTTTGCCGCGGCGGAGGCGGCCATCAAAACCTGGACCGACGAGGGCGAGTCGGACGGCAACGACAAGGCGGCGCACGTGCGTGCGGTGGCACGAGCCGAGTTCGGCAGAAAAGGCTATGAGGTCACCACAATCCGTGACATTGCCGCCGCCGCAGGTCTGGGCACGGGGACGGTTTATCGGCTGATTGGATCGAAGGACGAACTCCTCGCCTCGATCATGGAGTCGTTCGGCATCAAGGCCGGCGGCGGATTCGCCAGCGTTCTGCGCACCGATGCCACGCCCGTGGAGAAATTGGACGCACTCAGCTGGGTCAACATCAATGCGTTGGATCAGTTCCCCGATGAGTGGAAGATCCAACTCGCATGGATGCGCCAATCGCCGCCCGATACGCCCAACCCCGGCCTCGCTTTCACCATGCGCTTACGACAACTCAGAACGCTGCTGTCGGAAGGGATCGAGTCGGGCGACATCCGCATCGAGGAGTCCCCGTCGCTGTCGATGCTGGCGCGCTACGTCATGGATGCGCTGTGGGTGCCGGAAAACATCGTCCGGGCTCAAGGCAAGCATGCGGCGCTGCTCAATGCCCGCGACACGCTGGTGCGCGGCGCCGCCGAGCGTGACACATCTGCATCAATCTGACAACCAAGATTTCGAATACTCACCGGTAGGCGCACCCGCCGCCGCATACTTGCGGGGTGCGTGTTGCCGGACTCCGTGTCATGGACTCCGCTTTCGCGGCACGGACACATCACCAGTTCGCGTGCGGATCGCGGTCTCGCACCCGGCCTGGTAATCCCGTTCTTGTACCAAATATCTGTTCACGTAAAGTACTCGTGAGCCTTACTGTTGGCGTCCCTAGAGAGGAATGAAATGACTGGTATCGAGCAGTTCCGCTACGACGGCAAGCGGGCGTTGGTAGTCGGAGGTGCCACCGGCATGGGCGCCGCTGCGGCCAAGATCGTGGGTGACCTCGGAGCCGAGGTGATCAACCTGGACTACGCGCCGGTCGAAGCCGGCCTGGGCCGCGGAATCCAGGTCGACCTTCGGGACCCGGCGTCGATCGACAAGGCTCTCGAAGAGGTCGGCGGACCCGTCGACGCCCTGTTCTCTGCCGCCGGCATCGCTGACGGTCCGGACTTGATGAAGATCAACTTCATCGGACACCGGCATGTGATCGACAAGCTGATCAGCAACGGCCAGCTGGGTCGCGGCGGGGCCATCTGCTTCATCTCCTCAGTGGCCGGCATCGGCTGGGAAACCGACTTGCCTCGGCTTCAGGAGTTCTTGGCCACGCCCGACTTCGCATCGGCAGACGCCTGGAGCAAAGCCCACGAGGCGGACAACTTCGGCCACTACGGCACCAGCAAGCAGGCGATCAACGCCTACGTCGCAACGCATGCATTCCCGTTCCTGGCCAAGGGCATCCGGATCAACGCGATCTGCCCGGGTCCGACCGACACTCCCCTCGCCCGCGCCAATGCCGACCTGTGGCTGTCGTTCGCGCAGGACTACCGCGAGGCCACCGGCACCGCGACGCACACGCCCGAGCAGATGGGCAATGTGATGGCGTTCCTGAACAGCGACGCCGCCGCGGGTGTCAACGGCGTGACCCTGCTCGTGGACTACGGACACGTCAACTCGTCGAATACCGGGACGTTCGCAGCGGGCAAGCCGATCATCGACTTGCTCATGGGCCGCATTTCCCTGGGCTAGCCCGTCGCGCCTGTTTACTCCCGGGGACGCACGCAGGCTGATAGAAACAGCGTGCGGGACAAACCTGCGTGCGTCGGGAGGTGTCTGGTGGGACCACGGCTTATCACCGCGGCGGTAAGCGCTTCACTCGTGGCGGCAGCGTGCTCCGGGTGCTTTTCGGACAACAAGGCGACGCAGAAGACCG
>NZ_DATNJW010000641.1:0-2396 GCF_035603715.1 Mycobacterium sp.
AGCCTCGGCGCCGGCGTAGTCAGGCTCGTCGTTCAGGGTCGAGCCCATCACCGTGTAGTACAGCGTCGCGTCGTGCAGATCACCCGACATCTTCGAGTCGACGATCGTCACGCCGGCCAGTCCCGGATCTTTGATCTCGTACTCGATTGCCGAGGCGACGATTTCGGAGATCCGTTTGGACAGCCGGCGCGCCCGCGCCGGGTCAGCCATGCCGCACGGTCAACTTGTCGGAGCTCATACTCAGACGCGCTCCTTCTCCACGAGTTCGTACGTCTCGATGACGTCGCCCTCTTTGAGGTCGGAGTAGGTCAGCGTCAGGCCGCATTCGTATCCGTCCCGAACCTCGGTGACGTCGTCCTTCTCCCGTCGCAGCGAGGACACCGTGAGGTTTTCGGCCACCACGATGTTGTCCCGCAGCAAGCGGGCCTTGGCGTTGCGCCGCACGATGCCGGAGGTGACCAGACATCCCGCGATGAGACCGACCTTCGACGACCGGAACAGCGCGCGGATCTCGGCACGACCGAGCTGGTTCTCCTCGTAGACCGGCTTGAGCATGCCCTTGAGTGCACTCTGGATCTCGTCGATGGCCTGGTAGATCACCGAGTAGTACCGGATGTCCACGCCTTCGCGGTTGGCCAGCTCGGTGGCCTTGCCCTCGGCGCGCACGTTGAACCCGATGATGATCGCGTCGGAGGCCGACGCCAGGTTGACGTTGGTCTCGGTGACGCCACCGACGCCGCGGTCGATGACGCGCAGTTCGACCTCGTCGTCGATCTCGATGCCCAGCAGGGCCTCCTCCAGCGCCTCGACGGTGCCGGAGTTGTCGCCCTTCAGGATCAGGTTGAGCTGCGACGTCTCCTTCAACGCTGCGTCCAGATCCTCCAGGCTGATCCGCTTGCGCGAGCGCGCCGCCAGTGCGTTGCGCTTGCGCGCGCTGCGACGGTCGGCGATCTGACGGGCGATCCGGTCCTCGTCGACAACCAGCAGGTTGTCACCGGCGCCGGGCACCGAGGTGAAGCCGATGACCTGCACCGGCCGAGACGGCAACGCCTCTTCGATGTCGTCGCCGTGTTCGTCGACCATTCGGCGAACACGACCGTAGGCGTCACCGGCAACGATGGAGTCGCCGACCCGCAGCGTGCCGCGCTGAATCAGCACGGTGGCCACCGGACCACGGCCACGGTCCAGGTGTGCCTCGATCGCCACACCCTGGGCCTCCATGTCGGGGTTGGCCCGCAGATCCAGCGCTGCGTCGGCGGTCAGCAGCACCGCTTCTTCCAGCGCCTCGATGTTGGTGCCGGCCTTCGCCGAGATGTCGACGAACATGGTTTCGCCACCGAAATCCTCTGCCACCAAACCGTATTCGGTGAGCTGGGAGCGGATCTTCTGCGGGTCGGCGCCCTCCTTGTCGATCTTGTTGACCGCCACCACGATTGGCACGTCGGCCGCTTGCGCGTGGTTGATCGCCTCCACCGTCTGCGGCATCACACCGTCGTCGGCGGCCACCACCAGAATCGCGATGTCGGTGGCCTTCGCGCCGCGGGCACGCATGGCGGTGAACGCCTCGTGACCGGGGGTGTCGATGAAGGTGATCGGCCGCTCGTCGCCGTCGAGGTCGACGGTCACCTGGTACGCACCGATGTGCTGGGTGATTCCGCCGGCCTCTCCCTCTCGAACGCTGGCATTTCGAATCGTGTCCAGTAGTCGGGTTTTACCGTGGTCGACGTGACCCATCACGGTCACCACTGGCGGCCGGGTCTGCAGATCTTCCTCGGTGCCTTCGTCCTCGCCGTAGGTCAGGTCGAAGGACTCCAGCAGCTCACGGTCCTCGTCCTCGGGGCTGACGACCTGGACGACGTAGTTCATCTCGCTGCCCAGCAGCTCGAGCGTTTCGTCGCCGACCGACTGGGTGGCTGTCACCATTTCGCCGAGGTTGAACAGCGCCTGCACCAGCGAGGCCGGGTTGGCGTCGATCTTCTCGGCGAAGTCGGACAGCGAGGCGCCACGTGCCAGGCGGATCGTCTCGCCGTTGCCGTGCGGCAACCGCACACCACCGACGACCGGCGCCTGCATGTTTTCGTATTCGGCGCGTTTCGCCCGCTTCGACTTGCGGCCACGTCGCGGCGCACCGCCCGGACGTCCGAATGCACCGGCAGCGCCGCCGCGCTGGCCCGGCCGGCCGCCACCGCCGCCGCCGCCAGGGCGACCTCGGAAGCCACCGCCACCGCCTCCGGGTGGGGCACCGACGCCGCCGCCACCGCCACCGCCGCGGTAGTTACCGCCGCCACCGCCGCCGCCGGGGCGACCGCCTGACGGGGCGCCGGGCCGACCGCCGGGGCTGGGTCGCGGACCACCGGGACGCGGCGGGCCACCGGGCCGCGGCGGGCGACCTGGCC
>NZ_DATNJW010000642.1:0-2113 GCF_035603715.1 Mycobacterium sp.
GTCGGTGGCACGGTCGGCGGGCATCCGATGGTCCGCCAGCCAGCGGCCGTTGACGTGACCGAACAGGTCGTCTTGAGGGCGGGCACCAGCGTCGACATAGCTCAGGTCGATGCCCGAGCGGATAGCTTCTACCGTCACGCCCACCATTGTTACTTAACCTCCGGGCTCGGTCTGATCGCCGGGGCTCCTCACCATCGCCCTGCGGGCTGTGGACCGTCACCCCGCTAGGCTCACGGCCATGCCCGACGAGGAGCAGCCCGAGTCGACCGACGACCACGCTGATGAGGTGACGCCCGACGAGTCCGATGGCCGGGTCTTCTCGCCCTACGGCGTCGCCTCGGCGGTGCTGGGTGTCCTGTGCGTGGCCGCGGTCGCGCTGGGCGTGGTGATCTGGAACTCCCATCGCAGCGACGTCCAGGAGCGCAGCTACCAGAGCCGGGCGTTGCAGGCCGCGGCCGACTGGACGGGCCTGCTGATCAACATGAACACCGATAACATCAAGGAAAGCCTGCAGCGGTTGCACGACGGGACCGTCGGGCAACTGAACGCCGACTTCGACTCGTCGATTCAGCCCTACCAGCAAGTGGTGGAGCGGTTGCAGTCGCGCAGCCGCGGCGAGGTCGACGCGGTGGCGTTCGAGTCGGTGCACCACGACGTGGACGCACAGCCCGGCCGCCCCGCGCCGGCTGAGCAATTGCCGGCCTCGATCGCCCGTCGCACCGACACGGTGATGGTGGTGGCCACCTCGGTCAGCGAAAACGCCGGCGGCAAGCCGCAAATTGTGCACTGGAACTTGCGGCTGGGGATCTCCGACGTGGACGGCAAGCTGATGATCTCGCGGCTGGAATCGATCCGATGAGGAATGCCTGGCGGGTACTGGCTTTCGACGTCGCGGCACCGCTGGCCGCGATCGCTGCACTGCTGGCGATCGGCGTTGTGCTGGCGTGGCCGGCGTGGTGGGTGTCGCTGTGTTCGGTGCTGGTGCTGCTGATCGTCGAAGGCGTTGCGGTGAATGTCTTTCTACTGCGCCGTGATTCGGTGACACTGGGCACCGACGACGACGCACCCGCGCTGCGGCTTGCCGTTGTGGCGCTGTGCACGGCAGCGTTGGTTGCGGCGGTGCTCACCGGCTACCGGCACTGGACGACGCCGGACCACGACCTGAAGGTCGACACGGCCGAAGTAGTACGCATCGCCACCAGCATGGCCGAGGCGACCGCGACGTTCTCGCCGCAAGAGCCGATGGCCGCCATCGACCGGGCGGTGACCATGATGGTCCCCGAGCAGGGCAACGCATTCAGGGACCAATTCGGCAAGGCCACAGGGGATCTGGCGCACCGCAACGTCACCGCGACCGCGTCGACGATGGCGGCCGGCCTCGAGGCAATCGGACCCAATGCCGCCAGCGTGGCGGTGATCATGCGGGCCACCCAGAACGAGCCGGGCCAACCGGCCGACAACGCGGTTCTGGCGCTGCGCGTGACGTTAACCAAGCAGCAAGGCCACTGGCTGGTGCTCGGTGTATCGCCGCTCAACCCTCGCTGATAAGCCTCAGCGCAGTCGGGCGTGCTCGACCATCAGGCTGGGGGCACCTCCCGCTTGCGGGGGACGGTCCATCACGACCTGCATGCCGGCCGCGTCGGCAGCACGCCCGACAGCCTCATGCCACAGACCCTCTTGCAGCCACAGGGTTTTCGGCCGCTGCTCGAGGGCGAGTATCTCGGCCAGCACTGATGGCAAATCGTCGAATCGCCGGAATACGTCGACCATATCGGGCACCACCGGCAGGTCGGCGAGGCGCGAATACACTTGGGCGCCATCGATTTCGGTGATCGTCGGGTTCACCGGATAGACCTGGAACTGGCCGGTCGACAGCAGATACGAGTAGATCTCGTTGCTGGGCCGAGTCGGTTTGTCCGATGCACCGACCACCGCTATGGAGCGGGTTTCAGCCAGAATCCGCCGCAGAGTCGATCGTCGGGGCGGCCGATCATCTCCTAGCCGCGCGGCGGCCGCGGGCGGGCGCGCTGGGGCGGCTGCTGCGGTTGCGGCTCGTGCGACCGGGCCTTGGCGAAGCGGTCGGACAGCCGGCGCATCCGGATCATCAACGATG
>NZ_DATNJW010000643.1:0-6830 GCF_035603715.1 Mycobacterium sp.
GCCCGACTCCGCATACAGCGGGGTGCGGTCAAGCACCAGTTCGACCCTGTCCGCCCCCTCGCCACCGTGCGCGACGACCGGCACCCGCTTGCCGTCGACGAAGACGCCCAGAATGCGGGCCTGCGAGGTCAATTCGTCGAACCCGGTGAATTCGGTGGGGCCGGCGTCGACCAATTCGCGGTAGGCCGTCAGGTCGGCGTGCGCGTGTTTGCGTGCTGCGGCATCGGCTTTCGCGCGGCGGCGCTGCTCGGCCATCAGTTCCCGGAACCCGAGTTCGTCCACTTGCAGGTCGGCCTCGGCGGCCATCTCGAGGGTGAGCTCGATCGGGAATCCGTAGGTGTCGTGCAGCGTGAAGGCATCCGAGCCGGACAGCACGGTCGCGCCGGATGATTTGGTGGCACCGGCCACCTCTTCGAAAAGCCGCGAACCCGATTGCAGCGTCCGGTTGAACGCGGTCTCCTCCGCGACAGCGATCCGGTTGATCCGGTCGAAGTCGGCGACCAGTTCGGGGTACGACGGGCCCATCGCGTCACGGACGGTGGCCATCAGCTCGCCGACGATCGGGCCGTCGATGTCGAGCAGCTTGGCCGAGCGGATCACCCGCCGAAGCAGCCGGCGCAGCACGTATCCGCGGCCGTCGTTGCCCGGACTGACACCGTCGCCGATCAGGATCGCCGCGGTGCGGCTGTGGTCGGCGATGATCCGGTAGCGCACGTCGTCGGCGTGGTTGCCGACGTCGTAGCCGCGCGGCGCACGCCGGGCCACAACGTCGATGGCCGGACGCAGCAGGTCGGTCTCGTAGACGTTGGCCACGCCCTGCAGCAGAAACGCGACCCGCTCGACGCCCATGCCGGTGTCGATGTTCTTGCGCGGCAATGGACCCAGGATTTCGAAGTCGTCTTTGCTGGTGCCCTCGCCGCGTTCGTTCTGCATGAACACGAGATTCCAGATCTCGATGTAGCGGTCCTCGTTGGCTTCCGGGCCACCCTCGATGCCGAACTCGGGACCGCGGTCGTAGTAGATCTCCGAGGACGGGCCGCACGGCCCGGGAATGCCCATCGACCAGTAGTTATCGGCCATGCCGCGGCGCTGGATTCGCTCGACGGGCAGGTCCGCGATCTCCCGCCACAACTGCACGGCTTCGTCGTCGTCGAAATATACTGTGGCCCAGAGCTTTTCCGGATCAAAACCGTATCCGCCGTCGTCGACTTTGCGCGTCAGCAATGTCCAGGCCAGCTCGATGGCCTCGCGCTTGAAATAGTCGCCGAACGAGAAGTTGCCCGCCATCTGGAAAAAGGTGTTGTGCCGGGTGGTGATTCCGACCTCGTCGATATCGGGCGTGCGAATGCATTTCTGAATGCTGGTGGCCGTCGGATACGGCGGCGTGCGCTGGCCGAGGAAGAACGGCACGAACTGCACCATGCCGGCGTTGACGAACAGCAGGTTGGGGTCGTCGAGAATCACCGAGGCACTCGGTACCTCGGTGTGGCCCGCGTTCACGAAATGATCCAGGAACCTCTTCCTGATCTCGTGTGTCTGCACTTTTCCGCTTCCTCTTGATTTCGGCCCTACCCGGCCGGTATCAGCCTATTTCGACCGCATCACAGTACCGGTCCCACTGTTCCGCCCGATCACGCGATAAAGCTGACCGCGGTCAACCCTGCAGGAACGACAAACGCACGGAGCGCCGCGGGTTGTCCCTGTTCAAGTCGACCAGCACCACGCTCTGCCAGGTGCCCAGCAGCGGCTCCCCCGCCTGCACCGGCACGGTGATCGACGGCGCGATGATCGCCGGCATCACGTGGTCGGCGCCGTGGCCGAACGATCCGTGGGCGTGCCGGTAGCGGTCATCGCGCGGCAGTAAGCGCTCCAGGGTGTCCACCAGGTCGTCATCGGAACCGGCGCCGGTCTCGATGATCGCCACCCCGGCCGTAGCGTGCGGGACGAAGACGTTGCAGAGTCCGTCGCCGCGCGGAAAGCAGAACGCCCGCACTGACTCGGTCAAATCGACGATACGGCGACGCGCGGTGTCCACATCCAGCACATCGGTATTCACCTGACCAGCCTACGTATTTGCCCATTGTCATGGCGAATCCAGCGGAGGAAGGTTGATTGAACCGGTGGCGCCACCGGGGCGCTGCCCCGAAGAGGAAAGGGGTGGATCGTGTACGCGCGCTCTACCACCATCCAGGCGCAACCATCGTCGATCGACGCCGGCGTTGCGCACCTTCGCGAAGCCGTCATGCCGAGACTTCACGACGTTGACGGCTGTGTCGGCTTGTCGTTGTTAGCCGACTCGCAGACCGGCCGGTGCATTCTGACCACCGCATGGGAAACCGAAGAGGCGATGCGGGCCAGCGCCGAGCAGATACGGCCGATCCGCGATCGAGCGGCCGACGAGTTCGGCGGTATCGGCGATCCAATGGTCGAAGAGTGGGAGATCGCAGTGCTGCACCGCGATCACCGCTCAGTCGAGGGTGCCTGCGCACGGGCGACGTGGGTGCAGCTGCCGGCGGATCAACTCGACCAGGGCATCGAGTTTTACAAGATGTCCGTCCTGCCCGAGCTCGAGGCACTTGACGGCTTCTGCAGCGCCAGCCTGCTGGTAAACCGTGCATCCGGACGCAGCGTGTCCTGTGCGTCCTTCGACAGCCTCGAGGCGATGCAGCGCAGCAGAGACCCGGGAACGGCCCTCAAGGATCAGAAGATCCGCGAGGTCGGCGCCCAAGAGCTCGACGACTGCGAGTTCGAGCTCCGACTCGCCCATCTGCGGGCGCCCGAGCTGGTCTGATCGAAGGGGGCGACCGGCCGAACCGAGCGATTGGGTGTCGGCCGGTATCTCCTTGTGCCAACTGAAGAACAAGCGCAGCGGCTTGCCCATTGCCACGGCTAATCCGGCGGAGGAAGGTGGTGAGTGGAACCGGTGGCGCCGCCGGGGCGCCGCCTCCGAGCGAAGAGGGTGGTTTCGTGTACGCGCGCTCTACCACTATCGAGGCGCAACCGTCGTCGATCGACGCCGGGATCGCGCAGGTCCGCGATGTCGTCATGCCCGCACTTCAGAAAGTCGACGGCTGTCTTGGTGTGTCGTTGTTGGTCGACCGTGGCTCTGGTCGTTGTATTGCGACCAGCTCGTGGGACAACGAACAGGCGATGCGTGCGAGCGCCCGCGCGATACGACCGGTTCGCGATCAAGCGGCACAGACCTTCGGTGGCAGCCCGACGGTCGACGAATGGGAGATCGCGGTGCTGCATCGAGACCACCCGTCGAGCCCGGGTGCAGGCGTGCGAGCCACCTGGCTCACGGTGCGGCCCGACCAATTCGACCGCGCCATCGAGTTTTACCGGGAGTCGGTACTCCCCGCGATCGAGGAGCTCGAAGGCTTCTGCAGCGCGAGCCTGATGATCGACCGCACGTCCTGGCGGGCGGTGTCATCGTCGACGTTCGACAGCGTTGAAGCCATGCAGCGCAACGAAGAACGCGCCCGCTCACTGCGTACCGCACGGCTTCGCGACCTCGGCGCCGACCAGTTCGATGTCGGTGAGTTCGAACTGGCGATTGCCCACCTGAGGGTGCCCGAGCTCGTCTAGCGCTTCGTGGGGTCGCTGCCCTTACTTCGAGATCGACGCGAGCGAGATGAGCTCTCGCATTTTTGCGCGCTGGCGTCGATCTCGGCGTATGTCAGGGCCCAAAAGGCGCGCATCCGCCTCCCTTGATCAGCGCCGCGCGCGCGAGGGTGGCCTCAGCCATTTTGACGTGGGCCGCGTCCACCAGAACACCGTTGACGCCGACCGCGCCCAGACCCTTCTGCTCGCCTTCCCGGTAGGCCGCGACGTTGCGCTCGGCAAGCGCGATCTCCTCGTCGGTCGGTGCGTACACCCGGTTCGCGACGTCGATCTGACTCGGGTGAATGGCCCACTTGCCGGTGTAGCCCATCAGCGCGGCCCGTCGCGCGTCGCGCTCGTAGCCCGCCAAATTGCCGTAGTCAGGGTAGGGCGCGTCGATCGCCTCGATGCCGGCGATGCGGGCCGCGACGATCACCTTGTTGCGGGCATAGGCCCAGAAGTCGCCGGGATATTCGCCGAGCGGGTCGAAGTTGGTGTCCACCCGCGCACCCTGGGACAGCGAGAAGTCACCGACACCGAAGATCAGCGCGTCCAGTCGCGGGCTGGCGGTGGCGATCTCCTCGGCGTTGGCCAGTCCCTCAACCTCTTCGATCAGCACCTCGAGACGGATCTGGCGGGACAGACCGAGCTTGGTCTCCAGCTGGGTGAGCAGCACGTCGACCCACCAAACATCGCGGGCCCGAAGCGCTTTGGGGATGATGATGGTGTCGAGGTTGTCTCGTGCGCCGGTGACGACTTCGATGATGTCGTCGTGGCACCACGGGGTGTCCAGGCCGTTGATCCGGATCGCCCGAACCGTGCGACCCCAGTCCAGTTCGGTGAGACCCGTGATCGCCTTGGCGCGGGCCGCCTCCTTGTGGGCGGGCGCCGTGGCGTCTTCCAGGTCGAGGAAGACCAGGTCGGCCTGCGATGCGGCGGCCTTGGCGAACATGTGGTCATTGGCCGCGGGCACTGCAAGTTCCGAGCGGCGCAACAGCGAGGTCATCTACCGGGCTCCTCTCACAGCACACCCCGGGTATGCAGGTCGTCGATGTCGCCGCCGGCCAGCCCGAGCAGCTCGCCGTACACCTCGGCGTTGTGTTCACCGATCCGCGGGCCCAGGTGCTGCACGCGACCGGTCGCAGCGGAGAAGCGGGGCACCGGGGCCTGGACGGTCATCGCGCCCAGTTCGTCGTCGCCGACCTTGACGAAGACTTCGCGGTGCGAAAGCTGCTCGTCGGCAACCAGATCGGTGATGTCGTAGACCGGTGCGGCGGCCACCTCCGCGGCGTCGAAGATGTCCATCGCCTCGGCCAGCGTCTTGGTGGCCACCCAGTCGGCGACCACCTGGTCCACCTCGCGGGCCCGCGCCAGCCGGCGCTGCGGGTCGGCGAAGTCGGCGTCGTCGACCAGGTCGGCGCGCCCGATCGCGCGAAACGCCCTCAGCGCCAACTGCGGTGAGCTGCCCGACATCGCCAGCCAGCGATCGTCGGCGGTCCGGTAGGTGTTGCGCGGCGCCGAGATGTCCCAGCGGTTGCCCGCCCTGGTCGGCACCAGGCCGAGCTGGTCGTAGCCCAGCAATGTCTGCTCCAGCAGCCGCGCCAGCGGATCGATCAGGTTGATGTCGATCAACTGCCCTGGCGCGCCGTGCACGTCGCGGTGGTACAGCGCCATCATCACCGCGTAAGCGGCGTTGAGCGACGCCACCCCGTCGGCAAGCATGAACGGCGGCAGCGTCGGTGGTCCCCCGGCCTCGCCGGTGATGTTGGCGAATCCGCTCATCGCCTCGCCCAGCGTGCCGAATCCGGGTCGCTCGCTTTTCGGCCCGGTCAGCCCGTACCCGGTGATGTGCAGCATCACGATCTTGTCGTTGACAGCGCGCAGCGCCGGGTAGTCCAGGCCCCATCTGCGCAGGGTCGCCGGCCGGGTGTTGACGATCACCACGTCCGCGTGTTGGACCAGCCGTCGCAGCAACGCCTGACCTTCGGCTACGCGCAGGTTGAGAGTGATAGATCTCTTGTTGCGTGACAACGACTTCCACATCAGGCCGACGCCGTCCACCTGGTTTCCCCAGGTGCGGATCGGGTCGCCGCCGTCGGGTTGCTCGACTTTGATGACGTCGGCACCGAATTCACCGAGATATGTGGCGGCCAGTGGCGCGGCGGCCAGCGTCGCGACGTCGAGAACCCGGATGCCTTCGAGCATCATGGTCCGACGGGCGCGCAGGCAGGTCGTTGCAACCCGAGGTGATCACGCAATGTCGACCCGCTGTAGGAGTCGCGGAACAGGCCGCGGTGCTGCAGTTCCGGGATCACCATCCGCACCACGTCCTCGAACGCGCCCGGCAAATGCGTTGCGGCCAAGACGAACCCGTCGCAGGCACCGCCATTGAACCACTCCTCCATCTGGTCGGCGACCTGCGTTCCGGTGCCGACGAAGCGCGGGCCCTGCAGCAGGGTGGCTCGGTGGCCGGCCAGATCGCGCAGGGTGATCTCGTCGCCGATGTGGGCGCGCAGGTTCTGCACCAGCCCGCGAATTCCCGACACCGATTCGATGAGCTCATCGGTGATCGGGTCGTCGAGGTCGTGTTTGGCGAAGTCGTAGTTCATCAACTCCGAGAGTAGGGTCAGCGACGCCATCGGGTGCACCAGGTCGTTGAGAAAGACCTGTTCGCGTTGTTTGGCGTGGTCTTCGGTCTCGCCGACCACGGCGTAGGCCATCGGGCAGAGCTTAACCGACTGCGGGTCGCGGCCTGCGGCGTCGATGCGCTCTTTCTGGTCGGCGTAGTGACTGCGGGCCACCTCGATGCCCGGGTCGCCGGTGAAGATCAAATCCGCCCAGCGCGAAGCGAATTCACGCCCGCGGCCCGAGGATCCGGCCTGGATCAGCACCGGACGTCCCTGGGGTGTGCGCGGCACGGTCAGCGGCCCGCGCACCGCGAAGTACTCGCCATTGTGGTGCAACTCGTGCACCTTGTCCGGGTCGGCGTAGATGCCGTTGACCCGGTCGTGCAGGATCGCGTCGTCCTCCCAGGTATCCCACAAGCCGACGGTGGCTTCGAGGAACTCCTCGGCGCGGTCGTAGCGGGCGTCGTGACCCAGATGCGTTTCCAGCCCGAAGTTCTGGGCCTCGCTGTCGTTGACCGAGGTGACGATGTTCCAGGCCGCCCGGCCGCGGGACAGGTGATCGAGCGTGGCGAAGGTGCGCGCGATGTGGAACGGCGTGTA
>NZ_DATNJW010000644.1:0-6190 GCF_035603715.1 Mycobacterium sp.
TTTGAATACCTTTCCGATGCGCGCCATGGCTCTGACCGACGGCGCGTCCTTGGTCCCGAGCGATACGGCGTGATCCCGAGCGACCTGCTCGAGCGTGGGAACCGCGAGAGTCACCAGCACCGTGATCGCCAACCACCCGAGAATGATGGGTACCGACAACTGGCGAACGGTTCGCGCTACGAACGTCCCGGGGATGCGCTCCTCACGAGCATGGTGGTTGCTCATACGCCCTCCACCAGGCAGTGCGTGTAGGCATTCACGTCGTTCGAGATCCTCTCGGCTTCGACCTGACCGTTCACCACGGTCCGGCAGCCAACACTGTTGTTGTCGTTGTGTGCAATAACGTTACCCATGACGGCCGAGACATTCGCCGTGATCTGCAAAGACCAGCGTAGTGCGCCCCATCGGTCCGGTGCGGGTCGGAGGTCACATCAAAATAGCCGATGTCTGCCGCCGCGCCCACCGGACCGAAGACCTTGTAAACCACGGACTTCGGGCTGAAGACGTTGCCCGTCAATGGGGAGTGCGAATAGGCGCTGGGCGTCTCCGAACCGAACCAGGCGCGACCCCGCGGCACCGCGAAACCACCGCACGCGATGACCGCCAGCGGGATCCATCCGGGCTCGAGCACTCCAGCGAACACCTTCTCCTAGTCCCATCCAGAACGCCTGTGGCCCCCGGTGCGAGAGCGACCAGTGGGACGAGTAAACCATGCACTCGCGAGAACGCATCAGGGGTTTTTTCCATGCATTGCCTAAGAATTCGACATACCCGCCATAGGGCCTTGACCTGCAGTTATGCCGTCAACTTCGGCTCTTGTCGGGCGCCTCTTGTTATCTTGCAAACGCTTCGCGCAATACGCGGTCGGCGTCGGTTAACCATCTCCAAGGACGACCAGAATTGATGCTTCTTGCTGACTGGGCAATGGCAATGGCAATGGCAACAAATGCGGCTATGAGCACGCGCCACCGGAAAACATTGAAAGGCCACGACGCGATCGATGCCGACATCGTGTATTGCGGCGCTTTCAGGCTCGGCCGCCGCGTTGGTCGGACTTGGTCGGCTCGAAACCAGCGACCCCTGTCGTACCTGCGGTTTTCGCGATCAGCGCTGGTCGGCGGTGCCAACCGCGTTGCACCGTGGGCTCACGCGCATGTCATACTTCCGCGATGGCCACCGCGAACCGCCTGACCCGCAGCCCACTAGTTCATCGACTGGTGATAAACCCCTTCGTCTTTCGGTTGATATTCACTTCATTCGCCACCACACGGTTCGCCTCGCAGACTCGTTTGCTCGGCGGCGATGACTGGTTGTTCTTCAACTACGGATACGAAGAAGACCCGCCGATGGGTATTCCGCTCGACACGGCCGACGAACCCCACCGGTACTTCATCCAGCTCTATCACCGCACAGCGACCCAGGTCGACCTGAGCGGAAAGCGCGTGCTGGAGTGCAGCTGCGGCCATGGCGGCGGGGCCTCATATCTGGTGCGCACTGCGCACCCGGCTTCCTACACCGGACTGGACTTGAACCCCGCGGGCATCGAGTTCGCCAAAAACAGGCACCACCTGCCCAACCTGGATTTTGTGGAGGGCAACGCCCAGGCTCTGCCCTTCGCCGACGAATCCTTTGACGCGCTGGTCAACGTCGAGGCCTCGCACCTCTACCCCGACTTCCCGAAATTCCTGTCCGAAGTGGCGCGGGTACTGCGCTCGGGCGGACATTTCCTCTACACCGACTTCCGTCCGCGTTCCGAGGTCGCGGAGTGGGAAGCGGGGTTGGCCAACTCTTCGTTGCGGCAGCTGTCCATGACGGTGATCGATCAGAACGTGCTGCGCGGCAACGAGAAGAACGCCCCGCGCAAACACGAGCGGATCAGCCAGCACGGCGCGGCGATCAGCCGTACCTTCGCCCGCTACGCCAGCGACATGACCGACTGGGCATTCAATGGCGCACTGCGCGGCGGCGAGTACACCTACCGCGTGTACTTGTTCACCAAGGATTAAATCGCCTCGGTACGCTGAAAACTGCTGGCAGAGAACGAGGAAGGGGGCGACATGGCAACGGCGACGACCGACCCGGTACGGCTGCCGCCTGCGCTCCCGTTGCCCAAGCTCGTCCAAAGCGTGCTGTTCCTGACCTCGCTGCAGTATTCGGTCGCACCCCGGCTGAGCCGGCATTATGGCGGTCCTTTCACCATCAACCTGCCGGTTTTCGGGAAGATGGTCGTCATCCACGACCGCGACATCGTTAAGGATGTGTACAGCACCAGTTTTGATCTGATCGAACGCCCGACCAAGGTGCTCGGGCAGGCGTTCGGGCCTGGGTCGACCTTCAGCCTGCTCGGCAAGGAGCACTCAGAGCGGCGAAAGCTGGTGCTACCCAACTTCTCTGGCAAGCGAGTGAAGAACTACGAGAGCATCGTCGAAGATGAGGTGCTGCGCGAAACCGCGAACTGGCCGGAGGGCCAAGAATTCGAAACGCTGGAGACCATGACCCGGCTGACGCTCAATGCGATCATGCGGGCCACCTTCGGCGAGCGCGCCGACGCCCTGGATGAGCTGCGCATCGTGATACCGCCGTTGATCACCCTGGGCTCGCTGCTGCAGCGCATGCCTCCCGTTGTGCGACGCGAGTACGGTTCCTGGAGCCCGGGTAGCAAGCTGGCGGGCTATCGACGCCGGTTCGACGCGGTGATCGACGAGCTCATCGCCGAGGCACGCGCGGATTCGTCGTTGTCCGATCGCGGTGACATGCTCGCACTGCTGTTGCAGGCCCGCTACGAAGACGGCCAGCCGATCTCCGATCGCCATATCGCCGACGAGCTACTGACATTGGTGGCCGCCGGCCATGAGACCACTGCGTCGCAATTGGCATGGGCCGTCGAGCGGTTGCGCCGCAACCCGGACGTGATGAGGCGGCTCACCGAGGAAGTCGACGCCGGCGGATCCGACCTGCGGCAGGCGACGATCTACGAAATACAACGCGTCCGGCCGACAATCGCGGCCTCGCTGCGCAACACGAAGACCAGAGTCCGGTTGGGCGAGTGGGTTCTTCCCGAAGACACCGGCGTGATGATCGATTTTCAACTCGCGCACGAGTCGGATGTCAACTACACCGACCCGGAAGCATTCAACCCGGACCGGTTCGTCGGAAACCCGCCCCCGTCGTTCCGCTGGGTGCCATTCGGCGGCGGCATAAACCGTTGCGTCGGAGCATCGTTCGCCCATATGGAGATGGACATCACGCTGAGGACCCTGTTCCGCGAATTCCGCTTCACGCCAACCGATGCGCCTGACGAAAGCCGAAACTTCCGCGGTGTGGCGATTGCTCCCGGCAAAGGCGCACGCGCCGTGGTCTACCGGCGGACGCACGTCGTGCCCAGTGATCGCGACTCCGTGTCGGTCGCCGACCACAGCAGCTGACGCCAGCGCTCGCCTGGCATACTTCCGGGCATGCCCACGACTAAGGAACGCGTCACCGACATCGGCTACCGAGGCTACAAGGCCTTCATGAACAAGGTCTGGTACCCGTTCCTCACCCGTCGGCTCAACACCCAGGACGTCACCTTCCTCAACTACGGCTACGAGGCAGACCCGCCGCTGAACCTTCCGCTGGACGAAAACGACGCGGCCAACCGATACTCGATCAACCTGTACAACCAGGTCGCCTCTCAGATCGACCTGGCTGGCAAGAAGGTGTTGGAGTGCAGCTGCGGCCACGGCGGCGGCGCGTCCTACATCGTGCGCACGTTCAAGCCGGCCGAGTACACCGGGCTGGACTACAACCCGGACGGCGTCGCCTACTGCACCGAGCACCACAAGCTGCCCGGGCTGAACTTCGTGCACGGCAACGCCGAAGATCTGCCGTTCCCGGACAACACCTTTGACGCGATCGTGAATGTCGAAGCCTCACACGCCTATCCGAACCTGTCGAAATTCCTGTCCGAGGTCACGCGCGTGCTGAAGCCGGGCGGCAGCTTGCTCTACGCCGATTTTCGCGGCCGCCCTGAATTCCCGGTCTGGGAGGGCGCTCTCGACGCGATGCCGCTGCGTCAGGTGTCCATGCGGGTCATCAATGACGGAGTGATCCGCTCACTGGATGCCAGCGCACAGCACAAGCTGGATCTGATCAGCGCGCAGCTGCCGAAGTGGTTCCGGCCGTTCGGCCGGCACTTCGCCGGCGTACCAGGTACCGGGATCTACAACGTGATTGAGAGTGGTGGCGCCGAGTACCGGATCTACTGCTTCACCAAAGAATGACCGGCGGTCAGGCTATTGCGTAGTCCGACATCGGAAATCGGTCCTGCTCCTTCACGGCGCTGCGTACCGATGTCGGACGGAACAGCGGTGCTTCACCTTTGCCGGTGTGGTCCCTGAACCAGTAGGACCGCGAGGTCACGCAGTTGCCGAGCTCGAACGCGGAGTCTTTCATCAGCGTCGTCATCCGTTCGAGGAACCGGGCGTTGGCCGCTTCGGTGACCTCGAAGGTGCGGGCGCCGCGCTGCTGAAGTTCTCCGAACACCCGTTCCATGTGCCGCATCTGGTATTCCACGGTGTTGAACCACGACAGACCCACCCACGCGTAGGGGCTGGCCATCGACAGGAAGTTTGGGAAGCCGGGCATCGAAATGCCTTCATAGGCCTGGAATTGGGTTTCCCGCCACCACTTTCCGAGATTCTTACCGTCCCGTCCAATCACCTCGATCGCGGGCAGGTTGGCCTCCCAGACGTCGAATCCGGTTGCCAGTACCAGGGTGTCGATCAGGCGCTTGGTGCCGTCGTTGGCGACGATGCCATCGGGCTCGATCCGAGCGATCCCGTTGGTCTCCAGATGCACATGGGATTTGGTGAACGCCCGGTAGAAGTCGTTGGAGATGGTGGGCCGCTTGCAACCGAAGTCGAAATCGGGATCCAGTTTTCGTGACAGCTCCCGGTTGCGCACCAGCAGCATTCGGTACAGCCTCGAGAACTGCGAGATGCCTTTGTTGAAGACCCTGAAGTACCGGTACTTCCACATCGTGATGACCATGGAGAATTCCAGAATGGCGTCGGTGTACCAGCGCAGGAGGCGCTGGGTTGTCGGGAATCGGGCGAAAAGCCGTTGCACGGCTGGGAAGAACTTGACGTCGAACTTCGGCAGCACCCAGATCGGGGTGCGTTGATACACCGTCAGCTCGGCGACTTCCTTGGCCAACTCGGGAACGACTTGCACACCGGTAGAACCGGTTCCGATCACCGCGGCACGGCGGCCGCTGAGGGAAAAGTCGTCATCCCAGGCGGCGGTGTGGATGATGCGGCCACCGAAAGTCTCGATACCGGCGATGTCCGGCATCTTCGGCTGACACAGGAAGCCGGTCGCGGCGATCAGGAACTGTGTGCTCAGCGTCTCGCCGCCGGCCAGCGCAACCCGCCACACCTGGGCGTCCTCGTCCCACCGGGCACCCTCGACGGTGGTGTTGAACCGCATGAACCGGCGCACGTTGTATTTCTCGGCCACATGCACGGCGTAGTGCTTGAGTTCAGAGCCCGGGGCATACATCCGGGACCAGTACGGGTTCGGCTCGAACCGGTAGGAGAACGTGGGTGACGGCTGATCGACCGACAGACCTGGGTAATGGTTGACGTGCCACGTCCCACCCAGATCGTCTTCACGGTCGAGAATCACGATGTTCTCGTAACCCAGGCTGCTCAGCTGGATCGCGGCGCCGATTCCGCCGAAACCCGCCCCCACGATGACCACATCGAATTGCTGCTCGCCCATAAGAACTAAACGGTACCTTCTGCTGCTCAAACGGTGAAACGACAGCGAAAATGATCTAGCCGGCGCACGCTGGCCTTCGTGCGCCGGACAACCGTCAATTGGATCAATGTCCAACAGTATTGGGGTGTTTCGAGTACGGTCCCGAAATCAGCTCGGTCATTTCGAAGGCCTCACATGCGTTGCCTGTACCGTCGTTGCCTCGTCAGCGTCGTGTGCGCAATCGCAGTGGGAGGTCTCATCGCGGCTCCCATGGAGACCTCACCCGCGCGCGTGATCCACACCCGTGACATACAGCTCATCGACTCCGCGGATTCGTTACTCGGCGACGGGGCGGCGCTGGTCATCGGCGGCAGCGGCATTCCGCTGCCGCCGGAGAGATACGTGGACGCCGCTGACACCTTGTATCTGGCGCCGCGCGGCTTCACCG
>NZ_DATNJW010000645.1:0-7770 GCF_035603715.1 Mycobacterium sp.
GAATTGGGTAGCCGCGAGCACCGATACCTCGTCGGCGGCGGGTGGAAGCACGCCGGTCGTCGGGGCCGCTGCCGCGGCATTCTGCGCGCTCATCAATGCGCCGACACCGGCCAAGCTGGCGGCGGTGGCTGCCAGCGCTTCAGGTTGGGTGGTGACGAATGGCATCGGGGATCCTTTCGAAAGGTCACACGGGCGAACGCAGGCGCGCGAATACCACACGCCTGCAAGTGAATTCGTTGATTCGCCGCGAAATATGGGGATCTGGGCTCATTTGATCCACCCCGCCTTCAACCCAGTGCTCGGGTAGAAGCCATCAGCCGGTACGGCGGTTAAAGGCGAGCTTCATCGCCTGAACGCGATGCTAACGACGGTTTAACGGCAGATCAACGCGGCACGCAAGCTCATTGTGGATTGCTATGTAACTGGGGATAACCAGTCGCTGTCCGGCGGTGATCGCCGTGCAACGGATATCCGCGTCGGTGACCTGGCCCAGGGTGGCGGCATGACGACGTTCACGCGGGCCGAAATCGGAGCGCTCGGCGAGCGATTGGCAGCCGATCATTTGACCGGGCTCGGACTGCGAATCGTGACTCGCAACTGGCGCTGCCGCTACGGCGAACTGGACGTGATCGCCGTCGATCCACGTACGGACACCGTGGTGTTCGTCGAGGTCAAGACGCGAACCGGCGACGGCTTCGGTGGCCTGGAGCAGGCGGTGACCCCGCAGAAGGCGCGCCGGTTGCGGCGGCTGGCGGGCATCTGGCTGGCCGCCCAGGACCAGCGGTGGGCCGCCGTCCGCCTCGACGTCATCGGCGTGCGAATCGGCCGACGCCGCACCCCGGAGATCACGCACTTGCGGGGAATCGGCTGATGCCGCTCGGACGGGCGTTCTCGGTGGCCGTGCTCGGACTGGACGGCCAGATCGTGGAGATCGAAGCCGATATCACCTCGGGTCTACCGGGCGTGCATCTGGTCGGCCTGCCCGATGCCGCGTTGCAGGAGTCGCGGGACCGGGTCCGCGCCGCGATCACCAACTGCGACAACAAGTGGCCGATGTCGCGTCTCACGCTGGCGCTGTCGCCGGCGACGCTGCCGAAAATGGGGTCGGTCTATGACTTGGCGCTGGCGGCCGCGGTCTTGTCGGCTCAACGGAAGACCCCGTGGCGACGGCTGGAAACCGTGGTGGTGCTGGGGGAGTTGGCATTGGACGGACGAGTTCGACCAGTGCGCGGGGTGCTACCGGCGGTGCTTGCGGCCAAGGTGGCCGGCTGGGGCGCCGCGGTGGTTCCGGCCGAGAACCTTCCGGAAGCCAGCCTGGTCGACGGGATCGAGGTCTGGGGGGTGCGCACTCTGACGCAATTGCAGGGCTGGCTCTGTGGTTCGGCGAGGCTCGACGACCGGATCAGCGCGGCGGTTCCGGAGGCCGAGCCGCACGCGGATCTGTCCGAAGTGATGGGGCAGGCCCAGGCGCGCTTCGCTGTCGAGGTCGCTGCCGCCGGGGCCCATCATCTCATGCTGACCGGGCCGCCGGGCGTGGGGAAAACCATGCTGGCACAACGACTTCCGGGACTTCTCCCATCGCTTTCGAATGGTGAGTCGCTGGAGGTCACCGCCATCCACTCGGTGGCCGGCCTGTTGTCGGATGCCACGCCGCTGATCACCCGCCCGCCGTTCGTCGCTCCGCACCACAGCTCCAGCGTTGCGGCACTGGTCGGCGGCGGTACGGGAATGGCCCGGCCAGGAGCCGTCAGCCGGGCACACCGCGGAGTGCTGTTCCTCGACGAATGCGCCGAGATCGGTGTCAGCGCGTTGGAAGCACTGCGAACGCCATTGGAGGACGGTGAAATTCGTCTTGCCCGGCGAGATGGGGTGGCGTGTTATCCGGCTCGTTTTCAACTCGTCCTGGCCGCCAACCCGTGCCCGTGTGCGCCGGCCGACCCACGTGACTGCATCTGTGCCGCGGCCGTCAAGCGGCGTTATCTCGGTCGACTGTCCGGCCCGCTACTCGACCGCGTGGACTTGCGGGTGGAGATGCATCCGGTGCGCATGAGCGCGTTCGCCACCACCGAACCCGAGTCGACCACCAAGGTCCGTCACCGGGTGACGTTGGCCCGCGACGCGGCGGCGCAGCGTTGGGGCGCGCACGGATTCCGCACCAACGCCGAGGTCAGCGGAGCAGTCCTGCGGCGCCGATTCAGGCTGGGCAACGACGCGATGCAGCCGCTGCGGACGGCGCTGGACCGCGGGCTGATGAGCATTCGCGGTCTCGACCGCACGTTACGGGTCGCGTGGACTTTGGCAGATCTGGCAGGTCGCACCTCACCCGGACGCGACGAGGTAGCGACCGCATTGAGCTTCCGCCAACCGGGAGCCTCGCGATGACCGACGCGACGCTGCGTGCGTGGGCCTATCTGTCGCGGGTTATCGAGCCGCCCTGCGCGCAGCTTGACGCCTTGGCGCGCCGCGTGGGCCCGGTAGAAGCGGCCGAGCGGGTCCGACGTGGTCAGGTCGACGATGTGGTTGTCCGGCGCACCGAAGCGCGGCGTGAAATCGACCGGTCCGCAGCAGATCTCGAGGTATTGAATCGCAGAGAGGGTCGCCTGATCACGCCGGACGACGATGAGTGGCCGACGCTGGCTTTCGCCGCGTTCGGCGGCGCGGCGGGGGCGAAGCCGCAGGGGCGCCCCCCGCTGGTGTTGTGGGCCCTCGGTCCGGCGCGACTCGACGAGACGGCGCTGCGATCGGCCGCTCTCGTCGGAACCCGGGCCGCGACCAGCTACGGCGAGCAAGTTGCGGCGGATCTGGCGACCGGGTTGGCCGAGCACGATGTCGCGGTCATCTCCGGCGGGGCGTACGGCATCGACGGCGCGGCCCACCGCGCGGCCCTGGCAGCCGACGGCGTCACCGTCGCAGTGCTGGCGGGTGGGCTTGACATTCCCTATCCCGCCGGGCATTCCGCGTTGTTGCACCGCATCGGCAGCGACGGGTTGCTGGTCACCGAATATCCGCCGGGGGTGCGGCCGGCCCGGCACCGATTCTTGACCCGCAACCGATTGGTCGCGGCGTTCGCCGGCGCGGCGGTGGTGGTGGAGGCCGGTTTGCGCAGCGGCGCGGCCAGCACCGCTGCCTGGGCGCGGGCGTTGGGCAGAGTCGTCGGCGCGGTGCCCGGGCCGGTGACTTCGTCGGTGTCGACCGGATGCCATGCGTTGCTGCGGGCTGGCGCCGAAGTGATCACTCGCACCGAGGACATCGTCGAGTTGGTAGGCAATATCGGCGAGCTGGCGTCAGAGGAAGCCCGGCCGGAGACCCCGCTCGACGGGTTGGGCGACGAGGAGCGGCGGGTGTACGAGGCGCTGCCCGGACGCGGAACCGCCAGCGTCGACGAGATCGCCGTCGCCGCTGCCCTGGAGCCCGCCCGGATCTTGGCGCCACTGGCGATGCTGGAAATCGCCGGGCTGGCCGAGCGTCACGACGGCTGTTGGCGCATCGTCCGGAATCGTAGGCAACCGGCGGGACCGTGACGACTCGTATAGTCGGGGGGTCAGCGCTCAACGAGAGGAACCAGGTGCCCGGTCGACCAGTGCACACCTTCGAAGTGGTTCGCACCGAAGAACTCACGTCGCACATGATCCGGGTTGTCTTGGGCGGCAGCGGTTTCGACACCTTCACGCCGAGCGAATTCACCGACTCCTACGTCAAGCTGGTGTTCGTGGCCGATGACGTCGACGTGGCGGGGTTGGCGCAGCCGTTGACGCTGGACTCTTTTGCCGACCTACCGGCCGCCAAACAGCCGGTGGTGCGGACGATCACGGTTCGTCGCGCTGACCCGGCCGCGCGTGAGATCGCCGTCGACATCGCGGTGCACGGTGAGCACGGGACTGCCGGGCCGTGGGCCGCATCGGCAAAGCCCGGACAGCCGATGTATCTGATGGGACCGAGTGGGGCCTACGCGCCCGACCCCGCGGCCGACTGGCACCTGCTGGTCGGCGACGAGACCGCGCTGCCGGCGATCAGCGTGGCGCTGGAAGCGTTGCCGTCCAACGCAATCGGCCAAGCCTTCATCGAGGTCGCCGAACCCGAGGACGAGATCCCGCTGATCGCCCCGGAAGGCGTGCAGATCAATTGGATTCTCCGCGGTGGCCGAGCCGATCTGGTCGGCGAGGAGCGGGCCGGCGACCACTCGCCGCTCGTCGAAGCGGTCAAGACCGCACACTGGCTCCCCGGGCAGGTGCATGCCTTCGTGCACGGTGAAGCCCAGGCGGTCATGCACAACCTGCGGCCCTACATCCGCAAAGAGCGTGGTGTCGACGCGAAGTGGGCGTCCATATCGGGTTACTGGCGGCGTGGCCGTACCGAAGAGACCTTCCGTCAATGGAAGAAGGAACTTGCCGCCGCTGAAGCGGGTAGCCAGTAGGGCCTCGTCAGCCCAAGCGCCGGCTGGCATGCTCATCGCATGGCATTCGGCGACTACCAGAACGAGATCTATTTCCAGGGCTTGGCCGGAGTCGTGCCCAAGCTGCCGATGATCTTCGCGGAGCTGGAAGCCAAGGCCGAAAAGGCTCTGCCTCCTTCGATCTGGTCGTATGTCGCCGGCGGGGCGGGTGACGAGCGCACGCAGCGGGCCAACTGTGAAGCGTTCCAAAAGTGGGGTCTGATCCCACGGATGTTCGTCGGTGCCGCACAACGGGATTTGTCGATCGACTTGTTCGGGCTGACCTTGCCGAGCCCGCTGTTCATGGCGCCGATCGGAGTGATCGCATTGTGCGCACAGGATGGCCACGGCGACTTGGCGACCGCACGCGCCGCCGCCCGCACCGGAGTTCCCATGGTGATGTCGACGTTGACCGAAGACCCGCTCGAGGACGTCGCGGCCGAATTCGGTGACACCCCCGGTTTCTTCCAGCTCTACACCCCGACCGACCGTGAGCTGGCCGCCAGCCTGGTGCATCGCGCCGAGGCGGCCGGCTTCAAAGGCATCGTCGTCACCCTGGACACCTGGGTCACCGGCTGGCGCCCGCGCGATCTGAGCACGTCGAATTTTCCGCAGCTGCGCGGAAAATGCCTGTCCAACTACACCAGTGACCCGGTTTTCCGCGCGAGCCTCTCGCAAAGCCCCGAAGAGAACCCGCAGGGCGCGGTGCTGCGCTGGATTCAGGTCTTCGGCAATCCACTGACGTGGGACGACCTGCCGTGGCTGCGCTCGCTGACCAAGCTGCCGCTGATCGTCAAAGGCATCTGCCACCCCGACGATGCCCGTCGCGCCAAAGACGGTGGCGTCGATGGCATCTACTGCTCGACACACGGCGGGCGGCAGGCCAACGGCGGGCTTCCGGCGCTGGACTGTCTGCCGGGCGTGGTGGAGGCCGCCGATGGTTTGCCCGTGTTGTTCGACTCCGGCGTGCGCAGCGGTGCCGACGTCGTCAAAGCCCTGGCGCTCGGCGCGACCGCCGTCGGGGTCGGGCGGCCCTATGCCTACGGCCTGGCACTCGGCGGCGCCGACGGGATCGTGCACGTCCTTCGGTCGCTGCTGGCCGAAGCCGACCTGACGATGGCCGTCGACGGCTACCCGACGCTGAAAGATCTCACTCCGGACACCCTGCGGCGCGTCACCTGAGCCAGACCGTCGGTCTCTGCGACCGTGAGGTGGTGGAGGCGATCCTCGACGAATTCGACAGCTACCTGGAGCTGCAATGCCTTCGCTCGGCCCATACCCGCCGCGCGTACCTGGGCGATCTGCGGTCGTTGTTCGCGTTCCTCAGTGAGCGGGCGCCCGACACCGGCCTGCAAGGCTTGAACCTGCCGATCCTGAGGTCGTGGTTGGCCGCGGGGGCAGGCGCCGGTGCGGCGCGCACCACGCTCGCGCGCCGTACGTCGGCGGTCAAGTCGTTCACCGCCTGGGCGGTGCGGCGAGGGCTGCTGGCCGGCGACCCGGCCACCCGGCTGCAGGTGCCCAAGGCACGACGGGCCCTGCCGGCGGTGTTGCGGCAAGATCAGGCGCTTGCCGCCATGTCGGCCGCGAAATCCGGCTCACAGCAAGGTGATCCGCTGGCGTTACGCGACCGATTGATCGTCGAGTTGCTCTATGCCACCGGCATCCGGGTCAGCGAGCTGTGCGGCCTGGACATCGACGACATCGACAACGCACACCGGCTGCTGCGCGTGCTGGGTAAGGGCAATAAGCAACGCAGCGTCCCGTTCGGGGAACCGGCCGCCGATGCGCTGCGAGCCTGGTTGGCCGACGGGCGCCCGGCCCTGGTTGCCGCGGAATCCGGGCCTGCCCTGTTGCTGGGGGCGCGGGGCCGGCGGCTCGACGTGCGACAGGCTCGCACCGTGGTGCACCAGACCGTCGCCGCCGTCGATGGCGCCCCTGACATGGGACCGCACGGTTTGCGGCACAGCGCGGCCACACACCTGCTCGAGGGTGGGGCCGATCTGCGCGTCGTGCAAGAACTGCTGGGGCATTCCAGCCTGGCCACTACCCAGCTCTACACCCATGTGACGGTCGCGCGGCTGCGCGCGGTGCACGACCAAGCGCACCCGCGGGCCTGACCGATACGCGATTTGCCCGCCTCACAGCGACAACTCGCTGAGTTAGGGCGTCGGGCCCGACGAAGTCGCTCGGAGGCGGGCACAAAGGTGCCCCGACCCGACTGAAACCGCTGTGACTATCGATGCAGCGGCTTCAGCCGCATTCGCGTGGACGCCAACAGTCCCAGTGGATCGACGTAGTCGGCGCGGGCGGCCGGGCCCCACATCGCGCCCCAATGCAGGCACGCCGCGACCCGACAGCCTGGATGGCCGGCCAACAATTCACCGATCGCCGTCCCCGCGGTCACCGATTGTCCGGGCCGTACCGCGGCCCGCACCGGCTCGTAACTGGTGTGCAAACCGCCCGGGTGGGCCAGCGACACCAGCTCGCGGCCGGCCAGCGTCCCGGCGTACACCACCGTCGCGGGTCCCGCGGCATAGACCGGCTGGCCAGGACTGCCCGCCAGGTCGACACCGCGATGGCCGCGGGTCCAGTTCGGCGACGGGGCGTCGAAGGTACGCATCACCGCAGGTGGTGGTCGCAGCGGCCACTGCAGGCGGCCCGCGTCGCCACTGGCCGGAGCGGCGCAGACCAGCGTCGCGGCCAGGATCGTCGCCGCCCATCGCACCTCGTCAGTTCACCGCGACGCCGACAAACCGGCCAGCCAGCGCTGTGGACAAAGCACCTGGCCGAAGCGTGTAAACTCCTCTGCGCAGCCCGTAATTACGAGCTGACTTCGCGCGTCTGCATCGCGTCTCCCGTTCCACTAGGAGTTCGCACCGCATGCCGGCGGTCCCGTCCAACAGCGGGTCCGGCATCGCAGCAGCCGCCAGGGCCCGGCTTCACCCGTCGCTGGGCGACAACCGACACACAAAGGCATACGCATGGCCGTAGTAACCATGAAGCAGCTGCTCGACAGCGGCACGCACTTCGGGCATCAGACCCGTCGCTGGAACCCCAAGATGAAGCGGTTCATCTTCACCGACCGCAACGGCATCTACATCATCGATCTGCAGCAGACGCTGACCTTCATCGACAAGGCCTACGAGTTCGTCAAAGAGACTGTCGCCCATGGCGGCACGGTCTTGTTCGTCTGCACCAAGAAGCAGGCGCAGGAATCCATAGCCGACGAGGCGACCCGGGTGGGTATGCCGTACGTCAACCAGCGCTGGCTGGGCGGCATGCTGACCACCTTCTCCACGGTGCACAAGCGCCTGCAGCGGCTCAAAGAGCTCGAGGCG
>NZ_DATNJW010000646.1:0-7376 GCF_035603715.1 Mycobacterium sp.
CATCATTGACAACGGGAGCTTCGGCACCCGCACTATTCGTTTCGAGACCGGTCGGCTGGCCAAGCAGGCCGCCGGCTCCGTCGTCGCTTACCTCGACGACGAGACCATGCTCCTATCGGCCACCACGGCCAGCAAGTCGCCCAAGGACCACTTCGACTTCTTCCCACTGACGATCGACGTCGAAGAGCGGATGTATGCCGCCGGACGCATCCCCGGTTCGTTCTTCCGCCGCGAGGGCCGTCCCTCCACCGACGCGATCCTGACCTGCCGCCTGATCGACCGTCCGCTGCGCCCGACCTTCGTATCCGGCCTGCGCAACGAGATCCAGGTCGTGGTCACCATCCTGAGCCTGGATCCCAAGGATCTCTACGACGTGCTGGCGATCAACGCCGCGTCAGCGTCGACCCAGATCTCGGGTCTGCCGTTCTCCGGCCCTGTCGGCGGTGTGCGCGTCGCGCTCATCGACGGTCAATGGGTCGCGTTCCCGACCGTCGAGCAGCTCGAGAAGGCCGTGTTCGACATGGTCGTCGCCGGCCGCAAGACGGCCGATGACGTCGCGATCATGATGGTCGAGGCCGAGGCCACCGACAACGTCATCGAGCTCGTCGCGGGCGGCGCGGGCGCGCCGACCGAGAGCGTCGTGGCCGAGGGCCTGGAAGCCGCCAAGCCGTTCATCGCCGCGCTGTGCACGGCGCAGCAGGAGCTGTACGACGCCGCCGGCAAGGAGACCGCCGACTACCCGCTGTTCCCCGACTACCAGGACGACGTCTTCTACGCCGTGTCCTCGGTGGCCACCGAGGAGCTCACCAAGGCGCTCACCATCGCGGGCAAGGAAGAGCGCGACGGTCGCACCGACGAGATCAAGGCCGAGGTGCTCGACCGCCTCGCCGAGACTTACGAGGGACGCGAGAAGGAGATCGGCGCGGCGTTCCGCTCGCTGACCAAGAAGCTGGTCCGCCAGCGCATCCTGACCGACCACTTCCGCATCGACGGCCGTGGCATCACCGACATCCGGGCGCTGTCGGCCGAGGTCGCGGTCATTCCGCGGGCCCACGGCAGTGCGCTGTTCGAGCGTGGCGAAACCCAGATCATGGGCGTCACCACCCTCGACATGGTCAAGATGGCGCAGCAGATCGACTCGCTCGGGCCGGAAACGTCCAAGCGCTACATGCACCACTACAACTTCCCGCCGTTCTCCACCGGTGAGACCGGCCGTGTCGGTTCGCCGAAGCGGCGCGAGATCGGCCACGGCGCGCTCGCGGAGCGGGCCCTGGTGCCGGTGCTGCCCAGCATCGAAGAGTTCCCCTACGCGATCCGGCAGGTCTCGGAAGCGTTGAGCTCCAACGGTTCTACCTCGATGGGCTCGGTATGTGCCTCGACTCTGTCGCTGCTGAACGCCGGTGTGCCGCTCAGGGCGCCGGTCGCGGGTATCGCGATGGGCCTGGTGTCCGACGACGTCGAGGTGGACGGCGGCGGCAGTGAGCGCCGCTTCGTCACGCTGACCGACATCCTGGGCGCCGAAGACGCATTCGGTGACATGGACTTCAAATGTGCGGGCACCAAGGACTTCGTCACCGCGCTTCAGCTGGACACCAAGCTCGACGGCATCCCGTCGCAGGTGCTGGCCGGCGCGCTGGCGCAAGCCAAGGACGCCCGGATCACCATCCTCGAAGTGATGGCCGAGGCCATCGACGAGCCGGACGAGATGAGCCCGTACGCACCTCGGATCACCACGATCAAGGTGCCCATCGACAAGATCGGTGAGGTCATCGGGCCCAAGGGCAAGATGATCAACTCGATCACCGAGGAGACCGGCGCGCAGATCTCCATCGAGGACGACGGCACCGTGTTCGTCGGCGCCAGCAACGGCGAGGCGGCGCAGGCCGCGATCGACAAGATCAACGCGATTGCCAACCCGCAGCTGCCCAAGACCGGCGAGCGGTTCCTCGGAACCGTGGTCAAGACCACCGATTTCGGTGCGTTCGTGTCGCTGCTGCCGGGCCGCGACGGGCTGGTGCACATCTCCAAACTCGGCAGGGGGAAGCGGATCGCGAAGGTCGAAGACGTGGTGAACGTCGGCGACAAGCTTCGCGTCGAGATCGCCGACATCGACAAGCGGGGCAAGATCTCCCTGGTGCTTGTGGACGAAGACGCCGGACCATCCGGCGACGGTGAACCTGCCGCCAGCCCGGAGACCGCGCCTGCCGATGCCGCGACGGCCAGCAGTTAGCTCAGGGACGCAGCTGCGCCGCGGCCGGCACACTTCTGAGCCGTCCGCGGCGTTTCGGCGCACCACGCTGCCCGGTGGATTGCGGGTAGTCACCGAATACCTGCCCGGGGTGCGCTCGGCCTCGGTCGGGGTATGGGTCGGCGTGGGATCGCGCGACGAGGGTGCCTCCGTGGCCGGTGCTGCGCACTTCTTGGAGCATCTGCTGTTCAAATCCACGCCGACGCGCACGGCTGTCGATATCGCGCAGGCGGTGGACGCGGTCGGCGGTGAGCTGAACGCCTTCACCGCCAAGGAGCACACCTGCTACTACGCGCACGTGCTCGACGGCGATCTCGCTCTTGCCGTCGACCTGGTCAGCGACGTGGTGCTCAACGGGCGCTGCGTCTCCGACGACGTCGAACTGGAACGCGCCGTCGTCCTCGAAGAGATCGCCATGCGCGACGACGACCCCGAGGACGCGTTGGCCGACCAGTTCCTGGCGGCGCTGTTCGGCGATCATCCGGTGGGTCGTCCGGTGATCGGCAGCGTGCAATCGGTGTCGTCGATGACGCGCGCCCAGCTGCATTCGTTTCACCAGCGGCGCTACACGCCCGAACGGATGGTCGTCGCGGTGGCCGGCAACATCGACCATGACGAAGTGGTGGCTTTGGTGCGCGAGCACTTCGGGCCGCGATTGGTCCGGGGCCGCCACGCGATCGCGCCGCGCAAGGGCGCCGGCCGGGTCACCGGTCGCCCACGGTTGACGGTGGCCAACCGGGACGCCGAGCAGACCCATGTCTTTCTCGGGGTGCGAACGCCGGGTCGGCACTGGAAGCATCGTTGGGCGCTGTCGGTGCTGAACACCGCGCTCGGCGGCGGCTTGAGTTCCCGCCTGTTCCAACAGGTCCGGGAGTCCCGCGGGCTGGCCTACTCCGTCTATTCGTCGCTGGACACGTTCTCCGACGCCGGTGCGTTGTCGGTGTACGCCGCGTGTCTGCCCGAGCGTTTCGCCGAAGTGACCCGGGTGGCCGCCGACGTGCTGGAGGAGGTGGCTCGCGACGGCATCACCGAGTCGGAATGCCGGATCGCCAAGGGTTCACTGCGGGGCGGGCTGGTGCTCGGCCTGGAGGACTCCAGTTCCCGGATGCACCGCATCGGCCGGGGCGAACTCAACTACGCTGAACACCGAAGTATCGACCGGACGCTGCAGGAGCTCGATGAGGTCACCCTGGACGAGGTCAACGCGGTGGCGCGCCAACTCCTCGGCAAACCGTATGGCGCAGCCGTTCTCGGGCCTCATCAATCGAAAAAGTCTCTGCCGCAACAACTTCGGAAAATGACGGGGTAGCGCGATGGTACTGGGCTTCTGGGATCTCGACGTGCCGATCGTGGGAGCGCCGATGGCGGGCGGCCCCGGCACGCCTGCCCTGGCGGCGGCGGTGTCCAACGCGGGCGGCCTCGGCTTTCTGGCCGGTGGCTACATCAGCGCAGACCGGTTGGCCAATGACATCGTCGCGGCGCGTGCCGCGACCACCGGCCCGATCGGTGTCAACCTCTTCGTGCCCCAGCCCAGCGTCGCCGACATGCACCAACTCGACTATTACGCCGAGGCCCTCGACGAGCTGGCTGAGCATTACGACGTCGAGATCGGCTACCCGCAATTCGGTGATGACGACGGGTGGCAGCAGAAGCTCGAGGTGGTGGCCGACCTGCGGCCCGAATTGGTGTCGTTCACCTTCGGGGCCCCATCACCGGACGTGCTGCGCTGGTTCGGCGCGCGGGGAATGTTGCTATTCGTCACGGTGACCTCGGCGTATGAGGCGGGCGTGGCGCTTGCCGCCGGAGCTGACGGCCTGGTTGTCCAGGGGCCCGACGCTGGTGGGCACCGGGGCACGTTCGCGCCGGACATGAGTCCCGGTACCGAACCGCTCATTGAACTGCTGCGCCGCATCGGCAGGGCCCATGACGTTCCGTTGATCGCGGCCGGCGGCCTGGGCAGCACCGACGATGTTGCCGCGGTGTTGCGCAGGGGGGCGGTGGCCGCCCAGATCGGGACCGCGCTGCTGCTCTCCGACGAGGCCGGCACCAACGCCGCGCACCGCTCGGCCCTCGGCCATCCGCAATTCGACACGACCGTTGTCACCCGGGCGTTTTCGGGCCGGTATGCCCGCGGTCTGGCGAACGATTTCACCCGGATGCTCGACCACATAGCGCCGCTGGGCTATCCGGAGGTCAACCAGATGACCTCGCCGATCCGCAGGGCCGCGGTCGAGTTGGAAGACCCGCACGGCACCAATCTGTGGGCGGGGACGGCCTACCGGCAGGCACAGACCGGGCCGGCGAAGGACATCGTCAGCACGCTCGGCCACGTATAGGGTCAGCGACCTCCGGAGTGCGGTGCGCCCACGGCCGGGCGGTTTCCAGCTGGCTGGCCACCCGGAGCAGAACATCCTCGCGACCGTAGGCGGCCACCAGTTGCACGCCGACCGGTAAGCCGGTGTCGGTCCACTCGACCGGCACATTGATCGCGGGCTGACCGCTCATGTTGAACGGCGGCGTAAAGGGAATGAACTGGAACGCGCGTTCCACTGCCTCCCACGGATTGTCGGGGTTGTTGCCAATGACGCCCAGCGGCGGCGGGAGCTCGGCGACCGTCGGTGTGAGCAGCAGGTCCCAGCCGTCGGTCCACCACGCCTGCAACGCACGGCGGAAATGGGTGGTGGCCGAGAATGCCAGCGCATAGTCGACGGCGGTGAAATGTGCGGCGATCTCGGCCTGGACCCGGTTCATCGGCTCGAATTCGTCTGCGCTGAGCTGTCTTCCGAGCTGTTCTTCGAATCGCCGAAGCCCGACGCCCATGTTCGTGCTCCACAGCGCGGCGAAGTGCACACGCAGCGACGTGTCGGCCAGGGCTGCGGGCCACGCCGGTTCGACGGTGTGGCCGAGCGATTCGAGCAGCCTCGCGACCGAACGGGCGGCGTCCGCGCACTCGGGTGCGACGGCGCCACCCTGCGGGTGGTGGTCGAGCAGGCCGATCCGCAGCCGGCCTGGGTCCGCACCGAGCTCGAGGACGTAGCGGCGGGCCGGAAGCCGCGCGATGACCGTGTCACCGATGCCGGGCCCGCGGACGGTGTCGAGAAGTGTGGCGGTGTCACGCACCGTGCGGCTCACGCACAGCTCGACCGACAGCGCCGTTTCGTCGCGGATCGGACCGAGCGAGATCCGGCCCTGGCTGGGCTTGAGGCCGACCAGTCCACAGCACGACGCGGGGATGCGGATCGAGCCGCCGCCGTCGCTGGCATGCGCGAACGGGACCATGCCGCTGGCGACCGCGGCTGCGGAACCGCCGCTGGAGCCGCCGGGCGACCGGCTGAGGTCCCACGGGTTATGGGTCGCGCCCCATGCGATCGGTTCTGTGGTGGGGACGCTGCCGAGTTCGGGGCTGTTGGTCCGGCCCGCGGTCACCAGGCCGGCGCCGCGGAAGCGGCTGACCAGCGTGGTGTCGGCGTCCGAGACAATGGACGCGTTCTTCAGCGCGACGTTCCCGTTGGTGATGCGCTGGCCGGCGTATCCGGCGAACAGGTCTTTGATGAGGAACGGCACACCGCGAAATGGCCCGTCGGGCAGCGCAGCCCGGGCAGTGTCACGCGCGTGGTCGAACCAGCGGATCACTACCGCATTGAGCACCGGATCGATGCGCTCGATCCGCTCGATGGCCGCGTCGAGTAATTCGAGCGGCGTCACCTCGCCGTTGCGGACCAGGGCGGCTTGGTCGACCGCATCCATCCATTGGGTCTGATCCGCAAGTGAGCTCACGCGGCTTGTGTAGCACGCAAACGCGTGTCAGACCAGCAATGCCGCCGGATCGGTGTAGGGCAACCCCAGGTCGGCGGCCACCCGTTGGCACAGCAGCGCACCGTCATGAGTCGAAAGCCCCTTGGCGAGAGCAGGATTCGAACGGCTGGCATCTCGCCAGCCATTGTCGGCAAGTTCGATGGCATACGGCATGGTGGCATTGGTCAAGGCATACGTTGACGTCTTGGGCACCGCCGCGGGCATGTTTGCAACGCAGTAGAACAGCGTGTCGTGCACGGCGAACGTCGGGTCGTCGTAGGTGGTCGGGCGTGAATCCTGGAAGCAACCGCCTTGGTCGATGGCGATGTCCACCAATACTGCGCCCGATTTCATCTGCCCGACAAGGGAATTCGATACCAGCGTCGGAGCCTTGCCGCCTGGCAACAGAACCGCGCCGATGACCAGGTCAGCCTGCTTGACGGCTTCCTCCACCTCCAGGGCGGTCGAGTAACGGGTCTGCACCCGGCCGCCGAACACCTGGTCGAGCTCGCGCAATTTGTTGACGTTGACGTCAAGCACGGTGACCGCGGCGCCCATTCCGACGGCAACCCGGGCGGCGTTGTATCCGGCGGTTCCCGCGCCGATGACCACCACCGCCGCCGGTTCGACGCCCGGCACTCCGCCCATCAGCACGCCGCGCCCGCCATGAGTGCGCATCAGGTGATACGCCCCGACCTGAGCCGACAGTCGCCCGGCGACTTCACTCATCGGGGCCAACAGCGGTAAGGCGCCGTCGGAGGTCTGCACTGTCTCGTAGGCGATCGATGTGGTGCCCGCGGCGAGCAGTGCCTCGGTGCACGACCGCGAGGCGGCCAGATGCAGGTAGGTGAAGAGGGTCTGGCCTTGCCGCATGCGCGAGTACTCGATCGGGGTGGGCTCCTTGACCTTGAGCACCAGGTCGGCGCCGGCCCACACGTCCTCTGCGGTGGCGATCAGTTGCGCGCCGGCGGCCTTGAACTCACCGTCGGGGATCGACGAGCCCTCACCCGCGCCCGCCTGAACCAGAACCTCATGACCGCGACGGGTCAACTCGGCGACCCCGGAGGGGGTGATCGCCACGCGGAATTCGCTGTTTTTCGTCTCGGTTGGGATGCCCACATGCATGAACCCAATTGTGAAGAAAGTTCAACAATAGTGCAAAGACGACGAAGACACGCGTTTAGAATAAGCAGATGTCCGAAGAAATTACGAAAGACCAGGATCGTGAGCGGCTGTCATCGAAGGATCTTCGGCCGGCGGATTTGGACAGTACGGATCGCAAAATCGTGAGCCTCCTCCATGCCGACGCCCGCATGACCAACAGCGCGCTGGC
>NZ_DATNJW010000647.1:0-10965 GCF_035603715.1 Mycobacterium sp.
TTCCCTGGCAACTCAGTTCGTCGGAGCGACTCAAGACGCTGCATCCGCATGCCGCACCCGGCGATGCGCGGCGGGGGATTTTCGATTGACAACGGAATCCAGCGCGGCGCCACCGCCGGCCACCGATCAGCTGACGTTGACCGTCGGTGCGCCGGCCAACGGCGGCAGCTGCGTGGCCCGCCACGACGGCCGGGTGGTGTTCGTCCGCTACGCGCTGCCCGGCGAGCGGGTGCGGGCCCAAGTCACCGCCGACCGGGGGTCGTACTGGCACGCCGAAGCGATCGAAGTGATCGAACCGTCCGCAGACCGGATCGCGTCGCTGTGCCCGATCGCGGGCGTGGACGGGGCCGGCTGCTGCGATCTGGCCTTCGTCGACCCGGCAGCGGGGCGTGCGCTGAAAGCCGACGTGGTGTCGAACCAGCTCGCCCGCCTTGGCAACTATCAGTGGAACGACGCGGTGGCGCCGGTGTCGACCGCCGGTCCGACCGGCTGGCGCACGCGGATCAGGCTCGACGTCGGGGCTGACGGCCGCGCGGGTTTTCATCGCTATCACAGCGACGAACTGGTCTCCGATCTCAACTGTGGTCAGCTGCCTGCCGGGATGATCGACGGCCTGACCGACGTCGCGTGGCCGCCGGGTGCACACCTGCACGTCGTGATCGACGATGACGGCCAGCGCCACGTGGTACGCACGGTGCGCCACGGCCGGCGTACCTCGACCGACGTGGTCGAGGGCAGTTACCAGGGTGTGCAGCGCGCCGGGCGGCACAGTTGGCAGGTGCCGGTGACGGCGTTCTGGCAGGCCCACCGCGACGCCGCGCGAACCTACAGCGACCTCGTGGGCGACTGGGCCCGTCCCGACCCGGGCATGACCGCGTGGGATCTTTACGGGGGCGCAGGGGTTTTCGCCGCGGTCCTGGGCGACGCGGTGGGGGAGTCGGGGCAGGTGGTCAGTGTGGACAGCTCGCGGTCGGCGACGCGGTCGGCCCGCGCCACATTGGCTGATCTGCCGCAGGTGAACGTGATCACCGATTCGGTCCGCCGGGCGCTGACCGCGCAACGTGCTGGCGCCGATGTGGCCGTGCTCGATCCGCCGCGCGGTGGCGCAGGGCGCGAGGTGATCGATCTACTGGCCGCGGCCGAGGTCCCGAGGATAGTCCATATTGGTTGTGAGGCAGCGTCATTCGCTCGCGACATCGGCCTCTATCAGAGTCACGGATATGTGGTGGACAAGATCTCGGTGTTCGATTCGTTCCCGCTGACCCATCACATCGAGTGCGTCGCGCTGCTGACCCGCTGAGCAACTACGCCCACACGAAATACCGCAGCCACAGATAGATCGCGCACAACACCGTGGAGATCGCGGTGACGACGATGCCTTTGCGAGTGAATTCCCAGAACGATATTGAGTAGCCCGATCTCAAGGCGATGCCGATCATCACGATGTTGGCGCTGGATCCCACCGCTGTCAGGTTGCCGCCGAGGTCACCACCGAGGGCCAGCGACCACCACAGCACATTGCCGTGCTCCTCGTGCGGGATCACGGTGGCCAGGTGGGTGACGATCGGTGTCATAGTAGCCACGTACGGGACGTTGTCGATGACGCCGGACACCAACGTGGACACGCCCAGGATCAGCATCGTTGTCACCAGCGGACTGCCTCCGGTGGCGCCTGCTGCCAGCTCGCCCAGATGCTTGATGACGCCGGTCTTGAGCAGAGCGCCGACCATGATGAACAGGCCGACGATGAATAGCAGGGTGTCCCACTCGACGTTGGCCAGGTAGTCGGACTTCTCCATCTTCGATGCGAGGATCAGGAGCCCCGCGCCCAGCAATGCCACCAGTGACGGCTGGATGTGAATGGTCGGGGACACGATAAACCCCACGAAGACCACGGTCATCACCGCGGCGCATCTGATCAACAGCCGGGGATCACGTAGCAGCGCGCGCTCGTTGAGCGCCATGACGTCTGCGACCCTTTCGGGCGAGACCGTGGAGAAGCCCCGGAACAGCAAGGGCGAAACTGCGGCGAAGACCAGCATGACGATGATCACGATCGGGGCCATGTTGACCAGAAAGGCGTTGAACGACAGGCCTTTGCGTGCGCCGATGATGATGTTGGGTGGATCGCCGACCAGCGTAGCTGCACCGCCGATGTTGGACGCGAACACCTCTGCCATCAGCATCGGCACCGGGTTGATCTCTAGTCGCTCGCAGACCAGCAAGGTCACTGGGGCGATCAAGAGCACCGAGACCACGTTGGGCAGCACCGCCGAGGCCGCCGCCATCACCAGCATCAGGAGGATCATGATGCGCAACGGCGAGCCGTTGGCGCGTTTGGCAGCCCAGATCGCGGCGTATTCAAAAACTCCAGTCTGTTGCAGGATGCTGACGATCATCATCATGCCGAACATCAAAAATATGACGTCCCAGTCGATTCCGGTCTCCGCGGAGTAGAACACGTCGGGCGAGTCGACAACCGGCAGGAGGATCATCAGGCCGGCGCCGACCAGCGCGACCGTGGTCTTGTTGAAGCGCTCGCTGATGATGAATGCGTAGGAGACGACGAATATGGCCACGGCCAGGTACATCATGATCGTCGTTGTCGTCATCGCTGCCGCTCCATCAGATACCCGGTCTCTGTTTCAACACCTCGGCCAGGAGGCGCGATGCGGTGATCACCCCGTGCATTTTGCCGTCTTTGACCACAGTCACCAACGGGCTGTGCATGCGCGCCATGATCGCCGCCACTTCGATGATGGTGTCATCGGCGTCGACGACCGGTATCTGCTGCGCCTTTCTGGGTAGCAGGTCGCGGATTGTCTTGCCGTTCAGCTTTTCTGCCGCGTGGTCGGCCATCGATTCGGTCAGCACCCGGGCTAGTCCGGGATCATCTTGGACGTAGGCGGGCACGAGAAAGCGAACCACCTGGGAGGCTGGTAACACCGCGTAGGGCTGGTCGGAGCTGTCGGTGCCTACCACGAGTCCTGTCAGGCGGTGTTCGGCGAGCAGTCGGACCGCATCGCGTGCGGGAGAGTCGATGTCGACAATCGGGGACTCGTCGACGATCTCTCCCGCGTGCACGCGCTCACCCTATATGAGGTTTCTCGGTCACCTTTGCTGCCCACGTCGTCCGGTCGGCCGAAAACCGCAGGTATCGAACGCATTATCATCCGTCATCAGCACGAGCGCGTCGAATCTTTACGCGCTCTTAGCGGACCATCGTCTCGAGCGGTTAGCTCAAGACGAAGTAGCGCAGCCATAGATACAGCGCGCAGAGGATGGTCGACATCGCGGTCACCAGCACACCCTTGCGAGTGAATTGCCAGAACGAGATCGGGTAACCCGACTTCAGCGCGATGCCGAGCATGACAATGTTGGCGCTGGATCCCACGGCGGTGAGATTGCCACCGAGGTCGCCACCGAGAGCCAACGACCACCACATGACGTCATGGTGTGAGTGACCTGGAATGACCGACGCCAGATGGCTGACAATCGGCGTCATGGTTGCGACGTACGGGACGTTGTCGATGATGCCGGACAGCAACATCGAAACGCCGAGGATCAGCATCGTCGTCAGCAGTACGTCGCCGCCGGTGGCGTCTGCTGCCATCTCGCCCAGATGCTTGATGACGCCGGTCTTGAACAGCGCGCCAACCATAATGAACAGGCCGACCATGAACAGCAGCGTGTCCCATTCGACGTTGGCCAGGTAGTCCGACTGCTCCAACCCGGAGGTCAGGATGAGGATGCCGGCGCCGAGCAATGCCACCAACGATGGTTGGAGGTGGATGGCTTCGGAGATGACGAAACCGGCGAACACGAGGACCATGACGGCGGCGCATTTGATGAGCAGCGGGCGGTTCTGCAGGGCATCGCGCTCGTCCACTGCCATGACTTCGTTGATCCGCTCGATGTCCACCGCGGACAGGCCGCGAAACATCAGCGGCATCATCGCCACGAAGGCAAGCATGATGATGATCACGATAGGCGCCATGTTGAACAGAAACGCGTTGAACGAGAGACCTTTCCGTGCGCCGATGATGATGTTGGGTGGGTCGCCGACCAGTGTCGCCGTACCACCGATGTTGGAGGCGAACACTTCGGCGATCAGCAGCGGTACCGGGTTGATGGCCAAACGATCGCAGACCAGCAGGGTGACGGGTGCTATGAGCAGCACCGAGACCACGTTGGGCAGAACCGCCGAGGCGAGTGCCATGACCAGTGTCAGCAGGATCATGATTCGTAGTGGGGATCCGTTGGCGCGTTTCACGGCCCAGATGGCTGCGTATTCGAATATCCCGGTCTGGCGTAAGACGCTGACGATGATCATCATACCCAGCATCAAAAAGATTACGTCCCAATCGATTCCGCTGGCTTGCGAGTAGAAAACGTCCCGGGACTCGATCACCGGTAGCAGGATCATCAAGCCCGCGCCGACGAGTGCGACTTTAGTGTTGTTGAAGCGTTCGCTGATGATGGCTGCGTAAGCGGCCACGAATACCGCGATCGCGAAATATGTCATCGGCGCCGGCCTCGACGCCCGATCAATCTTCTAGAACTTCGGCCTGGGTGGTCATGACCGGGGGCTCGTCCACGGCGTCTTCGGCACCCGAAGAGCCTATAACAAGATCTGCCGGCGTCGTGGACGTCATCAACTCCGTGAAAGTTTACCGCTCGGTCACGAGATATTCAGGCGCGCACGGTGTGTGGCCGTTCCACGTTGCCGCCCCCGCAAATACTTGGCTATTCCTTCAGCGCGGCAGCCAGTAACCGTGAGGCGGTGATCACGCCGTGCAACTTCCCGTCTTTGACGACCGCGACCAGTGGACTGCGCAGCCGCGCCATGACCTCGGCCACCTCGATGATGGTGTCATCGGCTTCGGCTACGGGGATGTGCTGCCGTTGCTTCGGCAGCATGTCGCGGATCGTCTTGCCGCTGAGCTTCTCGGCCGCGTGATCGGCCATCGACTCGGTGACGACGCTAGCCAGCCCGGGATCGTCCTGCACGTACCCGGGCACGATGAAACGCACGACTTGCGAGGCCGGCAGGACGGCAAACGGCGTCTCGGAGGTGTCGGTGACGACCACCAGTCCGTTCAGTCGGTGCTCCGCGAGCAGACGCACTGCGTCAAGCGCATTTGAGTCGATTTTTACAACTGGGAACTTCTCGTCGAGATCCTCTGCCCGCACACCGCCACAATACGTCCGCCGAGCGATTTCGGTTAATGGGATAGGCGTAAGGGAATTCTCAGGTTGCGTTTGACATCGCCACGGAGTAGGCCTCAGTGCAGTGTGGGCGCCGAAGCTGCAGTCAGGATTTGAGCGCCGCCGCGAGCAGGCGTGAGGCGGTGATCACGCCGTGCAACTTGCCGTTCTGGGTCACTGCGATCAGCGGGCTTCGCTGCTCCGCCATCTCCGCAGCCACCTTGATGACGCCGTCGCGCACATCGACGCAGGGGATTTTGCGTGGTTGCTTCGGCAGCACATCGCTGACTTTCCGACCCGCCAAATTCTCGGTCGCATGGTCGGCGAGCGCGTCGCCCATGACACCGGCCAGCGACATGCTGCCCTGCACGTAGCGAGGCAACACGAAAGGCAGCATCTCGGAAGCCAAAATGACCGCGCACGGCTTATGAGACGCGTCGGCAACGACGACGCCGGGTAGACCGTGCTCGGCGATCATCCGGGCAGCGTCCATGGCGTCGGAATCCAGCTGCACGATGAGAAACTGCTCGTCGAGGTCCGCTGCCCGCACAGAGACACCATACGGCGAAATCGCGACTCTAGGCGAAGTAGAAGTACCGGAGCCACAGATAGCCGAGGGACAGCACGAAGGACACCGCGGTCACGGCCGCGCCTCGTTTGGTGAAGTCCCAGAACGAGACGCGATGGCCTGATCGGTTCGCGATCCCGACAGCGACGATGTTCGCGCTGGCCCCCACCGGGGTGAGGTTGCCGCCCATCACGGTACCCAACAGCAGGGCCCACCACAGCACACCTGATCCGGCATGCCCGGGGATCGAGTCGGCGAATTGTCCGACGATCGGTGTCATGGCGGCGGCGTACGGAACGTTGTTGATGAAGCTGCCCAACGTGAAGGAGACGGTGAGGATCAGGATCGTCGCCGTCCAGGCATCGCCGCGGGCGAAGTTGCTGGCCACCGTTGCCAACTCCTTGATGACACCGGTCTTCACCAGGGCCCCGACCATCACGAACAGGCCGGCGAAGAACAGCAGCGTCTCCCATTCAACGCTGGACAGGTAGAACTCCGTTTCCAGACCTGAGATCACGATCAGGATCCCGGCGCCGGCCATGGCCACCAGTGAGGGCTCCATGTGGATCTGCCGGTGTATGACGAATCCGGCGAAGACCAGGGCCAGGACGACCCCGCATTGCATCAGCAGCTTGGGATTTCGGATCGCTTCGCGCTCGTCCAGCGACATGACATCGGCGACCCGTTCGGGATCTGCGACGAAGAAGCCGGGGTACAGCCGCGGCAGCATCGCTATCAAGGCGACGAGCACGAGAAGCACCGCCGGTCCCATGTTCGCGCTGAACTCGATGAAGCTCAGGTGCGCTCCGGTGCCGATGATGATGCTGGTCGGGTCACCGACCAGGGTCGCCGCGCCGGCGATGTTGGCCGCGATCGCCTCGACGACGAGATACGGCGCGGCATTGACCGCAAGCCGGTCGCACACCAGCAGGGTGACCGGCGCAATCAATAGCACCGTGGTGACGTTGTCCAGCACGGCAGTTCCGAGCGCGGTGACCAGAATCAGCAGGATCATGATCCGCAGCGGGGATCCCTTGGCGCGCTTGGCCGACCAGATCGCCACGTATTCGAACGCGCCAGTCTGACGGACGACGCTGACGATGATCATCATGCCGAGGAGCAGGAACAGGACGTCCCAGTTGACCCCGGTATCGCGGGCGTAAAAGATCTCGTCGGAGTTGATCAGCGGCAAAAAGAACATCAGTGTCGCGCCGGCCAGCGCGATCTTGGTCTTGTTGAAGCGCTCGGTGGTGATCAGCACATAGCAGACCACGAACACGGTCGATGCGTAGACGGCGTGGAAGACCCCACTGCTCATCGGCTGCCCCGACGTCGCACGCGTGCCTGGGTCAGCATGGGCGGGGAACCGGTCCTCAAGATGCGAGCGCCGCAGCCAATGGGCGTGAGGTCGTGATCACGCCGTTGAACCCTGACGTCCGCCCGTAAGGCGCGGTCGTGTCGACCGTGCAAGTCATGCTGCACTCCTGAATTTCGCGTAATTGCAGGAAGACCCCGAACAGCACAATAAATAACGCCGACCAGACTTCCCGGCACACCGGGGCATAACTTAGCAGGCTTATCTGTGTGGTTTCTGAGCGCTAATGGTGTGCGTCGGAAGGGTATCACTGCAGGTCCGCGCCGTGGGCTGGCGCCTCTGCGTACACTGGCGAAATGCTTGAACAGATCCGTGGGCCCGCCGATCTGCAGCACCTGTCTCAGGCGGAACTGCGCGATCTGACCATCGAGATCCGCGAGTTTCTGATTCACAAAGTCGCCGCGACAGGAGGCCATCTCGGACCCAACCTCGGCGTCGTCGAGCTGACGCTGGCGTTGCACCGGGTATTCGACTCGCCCCATGATCCGATCATCTTCGACACCGGCCATCAGGCCTACGTGCACAAGATGCTGACCGGCCGGGCCGCGGACTTCGAGACATTGCGCAAAAAGGATGGGCTGTCGGGGTATCCGTCGCGGTCGGAGAGCGAACACGACTGGGTCGAGTCGAGCCACGCGAGTGCGGCACTGTCGTATGCCGACGGGCTGGCCAAGGCATTCGAGCTGACCGGACATCGCAACCGGCACGTGGTGGCGGTGGTCGGCGACGGCGCACTCACCGGCGGCATGTGCTGGGAGGCGCTGAACAACATCGCGGCGACCCGCCGGCCGATGGTGATCGTCGTCAACGACAACGGCCGCAGTTACGCGCCGACGTTCGGCGGGCTGGCCAACCACTTGGCGATGCTGCGGCTGCAGCCCGGTTACGAGCATCTGCTGGAGCGCGGTCGCAGCGCGATGCGCGGCATGCCGCTCTTCGGAGAAGTGGCTTACCAATTCATGCACAGTGTCAAAGCCGGTGTGAAGGATGCGCTTTCGCCGCAGCTGCTGTTCACCGATCTCGGCCTGAAATATGTCGGGCCGGTCGATGGGCACGACGAGCACGCCGTCGAGGCGGCGCTGCGCCGGGCCCGCGGATTCCACGGTCCGGTGCTGGTGCACGTCGTCACCCAAAAGGGCAGGGGTTACGGCCCGGCCGAGGACGACGAGGCCGAGCTGATGCATTCCTGCGGGGTGATCGATCCGGCGACCGGGCTGGCCACCAAAATCGCGGGGCCGAGTTGGACCGCGACGTTCTCCGAGTCGCTGATCGAGCACGCGACCAAACGCCGCGACATCGTCGCGATCACCGCGGCCATGCCCGGGCCCACCGGGCTGAGTGCGTTCGGAGAACGCTTCCCGGACCGCCTTTTTGACGTCGGCATCGCCGAGCAGCACGCGATGACGTCGGCGGCGGGTCTGGCGATGGGCGGAATCCATCCCGTGGTCGCGATCTACTCGACGTTCCTCAACCGGGCGTTCGACCAGATCATGATGGATGTCGCGCTGCACAAGCTGCCCGTCACGATCGTGCTCGACCGGGCCGGGGTCACCGGCAGCGACGGCGCCAGTCACAACGGCATGTGGGACATGTCCATGCTGGGCATCGTCCCCGGCATCCGGGTGGCCGCGCCCCGCGACGGTGCCCGCCTGCGTGAGGAACTCGGCGAGGCGTTGGCTATCGGCGACGGGCCCACGGTGATCAGATTCCCGAAGGGCGATGTCGGCGAAGACATTCCGGCGGTGCAGCAACACGCCGGGGTAGACGTACTCGCGAAGCCGGCCGAGGGGCTGGGCGCCGACGTGCTGCTGGTGTCGGTGGGCGCGTTCGCCCCGATGGCCCTGTCGGCGGCCGAACGGCTGCGCGACCAGGGGATCGGGGTAACAGTGATCGACCCGCGCTGGGTGCTACCCGTTCCGGGCGCGGTGCCGGAATTGGCGGTGGCGCACAAGCTGGTGGTCACGCTGGAAGACAACGGGGTGGCCGGTGGCGTCGGTTCGGCCGTGTCGGCTGCGTTGCGGGCCGCCGATATCGACGTGCCATGCCGCGATGTCGGCCTGCCGCAACAGTTCTTCGATCACGCGTCGCGTGGCGAGGTACTCGCCGCCGCCGGTCTGACCGACCAGGACGTGGCCCGCCGGGTCACCGGCTGGATTGCCGCGCTGTCCCGCGACGGCGTCGGCCCCGGTGGTGTCGAAGGGGCCGAGATCACGGAGCAGCTGGACTGACGTCCTCGCTGTCTTTCGGCGGCAGTTGCAACGCCGCGGCCAGCACGGGCACCACTAACTCGCGCTGCCAGTTTCTTGCTTGACCAGCCGCCAGAAACTTGTCGACCGCGGCCGCTGTGTCGTCGGCGCCCTCCCAATCCCAGCACAGCCGCCGGACCAAGTCGGGCGTGACCAGGTTCTCCGATGGCACCGTGACCTGCTCGGACAACTGTCGCAGCGCGGCGCGGGCCGCGTCGAGCCGCGCTGCGGCCTCCGGCCTGCGTCGAGCCCAGCGCGCCGGCGGCGGTGGACCGTTGGGCGGCTCGATTTCGTCTCCGGGGCCAGGGTTTTCGCGCGCGGCCTTCAGCGCTGCCAACCATGTGGCGGCGCCGCGGCGTTGCCGTTTTCCGCCGAAGATCGGCAGGGCGACCAGATCGTCAAGGGTCTTCGGGTCGGCGGTGGCGGCGTCGATGATCGCGGAGTCGGGCAGGATTCGCCCCGGGGCAATGTCGCGGCGCTGAGCGATTTCGTCTCGGACCGTCCACAATTCACGCACGGCGGCCAGACCACGCTGGTTGCGCACCCGGTGAATGCCGGAGGTGCGGCGCCAGCGGTCTCGGCGGGTCGCCGGTGGGGATTGACCGGCGCCGTTCCGAAGGTAGTCGAATTCTTCTGCGGCCCAGGCGGTTTTGCCCTGCTCGGCGAGCACGGCTGCGATCGACTCGCGCAGGCCGATGAGCACCTCGACGTCCAGGGCGGCGTAGTTGAGCCAGGCGGCCGGTAGGGGACGTCGAGACCAGTCCGCCGCGCCGTGGCCCTTGGCCAGCCCGACACCGAGCAGCCGCTGCGCCATCGCCGCCAAGTTGACTCGGTCGAAGCCGGCCAGCCGGCCGGCCAACTCGGTGTCGTACAACGCCGGCGGGCGCATGCCGACCTCGGCCAGGCACGGTAGATCCTGATCGGCTGCGTGCAGGATCCACTCGTCGTCGGCCAGCACATCGGCGACGGGCCGAAGCACGGTCGGCGGGTCGCCGCCGTGGCTGACCGGGTCGATGAGAACGGTGCCGGCGCCGGCCCGCCGGATCTGAATCAGGTACGCGCGGTTGGAGTATCGGAAACCCGAGGCCCGCTCGGCGTCGACCGCGAACGGGCCGCGGCCGCCCGCGAGCAACTCAGCGGCGGCCTTGATCTCGCCGGCGGTCGTGGACAGGTCGGGCACCCCGTCGGCGGGATGGAGCAGCGGAGTGACGTCAGGTTCCGCGGCGTCGGGCGTTTCGGTTGATGCTTCTGTCGGCTCCGGAGCCATGTCAAACGCGCGACCGGGTGCCCAAATCTGTCACCCCGACCGGTGGTAGCCCCGCGGCGTGCTCGAGCACTTCGCAGAACGCCTCAACGTGCGTACCGATGTCGGTGGTGAGTGCCGTCCACGACGCGCGCAGCTCCAGCTGGTGTGCGCGCGGCGGTCCGGAGATGTCGCCGTAGCGCACCGAGGTGGTCGCCGTGACGGTGCCGCCGAGCGCGGTGACGAGTTGGTCGTGTGCCTCGAGCGCGTCGACCAGCCAGCTCCATGCGACCTCGGGCAGCAGTGGGTCGACGGCCTCGCTGGA
>NZ_DATNJW010000648.1:0-3611 GCF_035603715.1 Mycobacterium sp.
TCAACCACGACGTCGTGATACCGCTCGACCAACTCGGCCTCGTCGATCAAGTCGCCGGACTCGGTGTCATACCAGCCCGGTGTCGGGTCGTCCTCCCACTTGATCAGACCTGTGGTCCAAGCCAATTCGAGCACACCGGCGGCCGACAGTTCGTTGTCGACCTCCATCTCGAAGCGAGTCCGCGACGAGCCGTACGGGCCGAGTTCCGCGCCGCCGACGATGACCACCAACTCGGACGGGTCGACGTCGAGGTCGGCCCACACCGGCGGCGGGGCCGGGCTGAAACCGCGTGGCGGCGAGGGCAACGCGGCGATGGTCCCCTCGTCGGCGGCCTCGTCGTCGACGGCAGTTTCGGTGGTCATCTCCTCGCGGGCCTTGGCGGCCAGCTCAGCCATGTCCAGCTCGACGTCGCCGAGCCCCCCGGTGAAGTCCACCTTGATCGGCGAGGTGGCCGCGGCCGCCCGCGACTCGATGTCGCACAGCCCGAGCAGCATCTCGGCCATCTCGTCGGTGGAATACGTTGTGACGCCGGCTTCTTCGACGGCGCTGACGATCGCGTCGTTATGCCCCATCAGCCCGGTGCCGCGGGTCCACCCGATCAGCGCGTGCGCGAGGCTGACGCGCTGCGCCCACGACGACTCGGCTCCCCAGCGGGTCACCACGGCGTCCAGTGCCGACTTGGCTTCGCCGTAGGCGCCGTCACCGCCGAACATGCCGCGGTTGGGCGAGCCGGGCAGCACCACGTGCAGGCGCGAGGCGATGTCGCGCTCGGCGCCGATCTTGGACAGGCCGCCGATCAGCCGCTGCACGGCCCACAGCAGCACCTTCATTTCCATCTCCGAGCGCGAGCCCGCCTCGGACAGGTCGCCGACCACCCGCGGCGCGGCGAACGGGAACAGCAAGGTCGGGGTTTGCGCGTCCTTGATGTGCATCGACTGCGGCCCAAGGCTTTCGGACTGCTCGTTGCCGATCCATTCGGCCAGTGCATCGATGTCGGAGTAGGACGCCATGTTGGCCGCCACCACCCATAGCGAAGCACCGAAGCGGGCGTGGTCGCGGTAAAGATTCCGGTAGAACGCCAACCGCTCGTCGTCGAGCTTCGACGTCGTCGCGATGACGGTGGCACCGCCGTCGAGCAACTTGCCGACCACCGACGCGGCGATCGAGCCCTTCGACGCGCCGGTGACCACCGCGACCTCAGCGCTGTATCGACCGGCATCCGGGTTCTCCGCGCCGGCAGCGATGCGGCCGTACAGCGATGCGTGGATCTGACGTCCGGCGGCCAGCGCCTTGCCCTGCCACCAGGTTGCCTGGGTCGCCACCACATGGCCGGCGCCCTCGAACCGCTCCGACAGCCGCGCCCAATCGGCGTTGGCCTCGTCGTCGTCGATCAGCCACAGCTTGACCAGATCTTCACGGGCGCTGGCCCATCGGTCGTCGAACACCACAGCCTTCTTGCCGTCGAACACCGGCGCCACCAACCGGGGCCAGTCGGCGCCGAGTTCGGTGGTGACCAGGTCGATCAGCTCGGCGTCGGTCGACGCCGGCGGCACGCTGACCGGGTCGTCGAGCCCGAGTTGGCCGAGGATCAGGCGGGCCGCGGAAGCGAGCACACCGTCGCGGCCGGTGATCTGTTCGGTGAATTCGCCCAGTGCGGCCGCATCGACCGTCGCGCCGCCGCCACCACCACCGGTCGACGGCAAGGCCACCGCGATTCCGCGGCGTGCGGCCACCGCCGTGACGGCGGCGTCGACGACGCTGTCGACGGCGGCGGCGTCAGCCAGCGCGCCCTCGTGCAGGTTGCCCATTGCGCCACCCCGGACGCTGGTGCCCTCGCGGGTACCCAACGCCACCTCGACCGTGACGTGCTTAACCCATCCCTCGCCGAGCTCCCAGGTCTTGGTCACCCGCTCGGCGATGGCCGCGGGCCGCTTACCGGACGGACCCAGGATCGTGCGCAACTGGTCGTTGATCGCGTCGGAAAGCACCGGGCCGTAAGGCTTGTAGGTGCGGGCCAGCTTGGTGACCTGAGCGCGCAACCCGGCCAGGTCGGCCTCGGCGGCGCCGTCTATGGCGCCCAGGTTCAGCTCGGAACCCAGGTCGACCAGCAACTGGTTGCGCCGCGAGGAGGCACCGTCGGTGATGGACTCGATGGAGTCCAACTCCTCGATCTGGTCGATGCGCATCTTGGCCGACAGCGCGATCAACGCCAGCGTCGCGTCGGCGGCATCGAACCCGATGTCATCGGGACGTGGCGCACCGGACGGGGCGACCGGCGCAGCGGCGGGTGCCGGTGCGGCTTCTGTCGTGGGGGCATCGGCAGTCGGCTCCTCGACCTCGAGAACGTCCTCGGGCTCGGGGTCGGTGTCGGTGGCGAACAGCACCGCGGCGTCGCGCTCAGCATTGAGCACTTCGACTGTGCTGTGGGCATACTCGGGCAGCTTCAGGGTGTTGGTGGCCAGTCCGGCGACCGTCGGCGACGATTTCACGCCGATCTCGACGAACCGCTCCACCCCCAGACCGCCGGCGGCCTCCTCGGTGAACAGCAGATCCTGGGTTTCGATCCAGCGCACCGGGCTGGCGAACTGCCAGGCCAGCAGCTCGATGATCAGTGTGCGCGCCAAGTCGAACGGACGCTCGTTGCGCCAGTAGTCGTAGTTCTCCAGGATCTCATCCAGCGGCTCGGCCGGCACCAGATCCCGGATCTCCTGGATGAAGTCACGCTCCAGGCTGAACGGCCGCGGCACCAAGTTGGGGATGTAGCGCCCGATGATCACTTCAGGGTCTTTGCCCTGCGGCATAGCCCGTTCCAGCGAGCGACGGAAGTCGGCGACGCCGACCCGCAGTACTTCGGAGTGGAACGGCACGTCGATGCCCGGCACCAGGATGAACGACCGCTTGCCGCCGGTGATTTCGCGTCGGCGCTCCACCTCTTCTTCGAGAGCCTCCAGGCCATGGACCGTGCCCGCGATCGCGTACTGCGCACCGCGCAGGTTGAAGTTGACGATCTGCAGGAACTCCCCGGTGCGCCGAGAGATCTCGTCGACGAACTCCGGCACGTCGGCATCGTCGAGATCGATCTGCGACGGCCGGATTGCGGCCAGCCGGTAGTTGGACCGGCCGAGCTCGTCGCGCGGCACGATGTCATGCATGTTCGACCCGCGCTGAAACACCGTCTCCAGCAACGCTTCAAGCCCGTAGACATCGCTCACGCAGGCCAGCGCCGTGTATTCACCGACGGAGTGACCGCATGCGATTGCGTCTTCCACGAACGCACCCTGCTCACGCATCTCGGCGACCTGCGCCGCGGCCACAGTCGCCATGGCGACCTGAGTGAACTGGGTGAGGTACAGCACGCCCTCGGGGTGTTGGTAGTGCACGCCGCTGGCGATCAGGCTGGTCGGGTTGTCCCGCACCACATGCAGGATCGAGAAGCCAAGGGTCTCGCGGGTGTACTTGTCCGCGTCGTCCCACACCTTGCGGGCGGCCTTGGAACGGGCGCGGACGTCCATGCCCATGCCCTTGTGCTGGATGCCCTGGCCCGGGAACGCGTAGACCGTCTTCGGCGCGGCCAGCCGTGCGGTGGCCGACATCACCAAGTCCGAGCCGAT
>NZ_DATNJW010000649.1:0-3140 GCF_035603715.1 Mycobacterium sp.
CACCCAGCCCAGTTCGGTGACCACCCGCCGCGGCCACGGGATGCCGCATCTGCGTTCGGGTGCACGCGGCGATCTGCATGTGCACATCGAGGTGGTGGTCCCGGATCGACTGGACCACAACGACGCCGAACTGCTGCGGGAATTCAAGAGCCGCCGCGACCGCGACGTCGCCGAGGTTCGATCGACGCACGCGGCTTCCACCAACGGCGGATTGTTCAGCCGGCTGCGTGAAACCTTTACCGGGCGCTAATTGCCTGGCCTGTTCTACATCGAGGCGCTGCCCGACAGCGGTGAGCTGGCCGTCGTCGACGGCGACGAAGGCTTCCACGCCGCCACCGTGCGACGCATCCGTGAGGGTGAGGAGCTGATGCTCGGCGACGGCGTCGGCGGCCTGGCCCGCTGCGTCGTCGAGCACACCGGCCGCGACGATCTGCGGGCCCGGGTGGTCAAGCGTTGGCAGGTGCCGCCGGTCCAGCCACCGGTGACCGTGGTCCAGGCGCTGCCGAAATCCGAGCGTTCCGAGCTGGCCATCGAGTTGGCTACCGAAGCCGGCGCCGACTCGCTGGTGGCCTGGCAGGCCGCACGCTGTGTGGCCCGTTGGGAGGGCGCCCGCGCCGACAAAGGTATGCGGCGCTGGCGCGCGGTCGCACGCGCCGCCGCCCAACAATCTCGTCGCGCCTACATTCCGTCGGTCGACGGCGTGCTGTCGACTGCCGCGCTGACCCAGCGGATCGCCGACGAGGTGGCTTCCGGCGGCACGGTGCTGGCGCTGCACGAGTCTGCCGATGGACCGCTGACGGATCTGCGTTTGGCGCAGGCGAAGTCGGTGACGGTGGTGGTTGGCCCCGAGGGCGGCATCGCTCCCGACGAGTTGGCCGAGTTCGCGGCTGCCGGCGCCATCGCCGTTCGGCTGGGCCCGACCGTGCTGCGCACCTCGACCGCGGCGGCCGTCGCATTGGGCGCACTGGGCGTGTTGACGCCGCGGTGGGGCATAGCCGAATGATGGCCCGTCAGGCGCCGAGATCGACGCCAGCGTGACGCCTTCTCGACTTACTCCGCGCTAGCGTTGGTCTCGACGACGCATTGCTGAGCATTACCCGCGACTGTGGAGCAGTGCGACGCCATCACCACTGAGATGGTCGAGCGCCCACGAGCGCCCCGCCAGCGCCGAAGCCAGATGCGCTGACGTGCCCGACACGCAAAGTCCGCCTTCGCCGTACGTCCAGTCCGTGTCGGTGGCCTGCAGGCAGAGGCCGCGGGCCCGGGCTGCCGCGGGAACGAACGGATTAGGCACGCGGACTTGGGTTTCCAACACGGCGGTCATGGCTTTTGCATCGATGGTGGGCTGCAACCCCAGCGGTAGGACGATGTCGAGTTCGTGAATGATGTGATCGCCCAACAGCAGTCGCTTGGGAAAGACCCGCCCTAACCCGTGGGGTCGTTCGATCAAGGCCTCGAAGTCGTCAAAGAGTTCCGATGGCGTGCGCTGCACCGCCAGACGTTGGGCAAGCCGGGCGTTCGAGCGGTCGAACGATCCGCGATGCCGAGCCATCTCGAGAACAACGGTTCCAGCTGATACCTGACAGCCGACCACGAGATGGGCGAGCACGTCGTGGTTGGTCCACTCCGGGCACAGGCTGCGGCGTGACCAGTCGCGATCGGGCAGTGTTCGGGCGACAGCCAGGAATCGAAAGTCATTGTTCCGCAGGCGGTCACGGTTGGATGACACGAAGGTGCCTCCGCAGAAATGCGGTCTGGTCGGTCAGCAGGTCGTCGAGCAGCGGCTGGTGATAGACCTCGAAGTGATTTCCGTTGTAGTGGCGCATTTCTCCAAGTGGTGCCCTGCGGGCGACATCCTCGGCGTGACGTGGGTCCATTAGGGTTTCGCGTTGCGACACGCACACCAGCAGTGGCGCGGAGATCCGGCGTGCCACGTGCTTGGCGCTCGTCACCGCGATACCGATGGCGTTCGCCGCTGCGACCCTGTTGTCGAATCCGCCACCTGGATCGACCGTGGAGTTCCAGCCTTCCGCGGCGCCGGGAACGGTCACGGCGGCCAGGCTCCCCGGCGGTCCCACGATTGGGATATACCGGCGCCCGCGACCAGTTGCGAGGCGCAGCGCGTCGCCGAGAATCGCCGGTGTCAATCGCAGCGTGGCGCCGAGCCCGACGCGGCGCAGGGCGGCCGGCCCGGAAACGATCGGGCACTGAACGACTACGGCGGCGATGTCGTTCCGTTCGGCGGCGACCCGCAGTACGTGCATCGCCCCGAGACTGGTTCCCCACAGCGCCACCCTGGTGGCGTCCACGTCCGGTGACTCGCGCACGAAGTCGATCGCGGCACCCAGGTCGTGGCGGTGCCGTCGCAGGCTGAGTCGCTGCCGTGGGAGGCCGTCGGATTCACCGAGATGGCGATAGTCGAAGGCGAGGACTGCGACCCCGGACGCGGCGAAGTGCTGCTCATAACGGCGAAGCGCCATGGTGTGGTTCGCCCCGAATCCGTGCGCGAGCACGGCCACCGGATGCGGACCCGCGCCGTCCGGCAGGGTCAGCCAAGCTGCGCAGCGCTGGCCGGCAGATGGGAACGACGTGGCTGTTGTGCTGCTCGATCGCATCGTGTCACCTTTCTTACGTACGTTGTACGTTTTGTACATCACGTACGATGTACGTGTCAAACGAACACCGGGCGGAAGGGCGGGACGATGCGGGCGCGGTTCAGCGTCGCCGAGGTTGCGACGCAGGCATTGGAGATCGTCGATCGAGACGGTCTAGGCGGCCTGAGCATGCGCACGCTGGCAGCGACTCTGGGCACCGGACCCATGACGCTTTACAACTACGTGAATGATCGCGACGAACTCGAAGCGTTGGTCGCCGAAGCCGTGATCGCCGGTGTGGAACTTCCTGCGTCGTCGCAGGATTGGCGGCGTGACGTGCGCGCCATCGCAACGGCGATGTGGCAGACGGTCCGTCGCCATCCGAATGCGATTCCGCTGGTGCTGACACGTCGCACTGTGTCGGCCTCGAGCTACGCCGCCGCGGAGCGACTGGTGGAGGCGTTGGCGCGCGCGGGTCTGGAGGGGGTAGACCTGCTGGCGGCGTTTCGGGCAGTGCTCGGTCTGGTGATGGGTAGCGCACAGGCA
>NZ_DATNJW010000650.1:0-2273 GCF_035603715.1 Mycobacterium sp.
AGGACCTAGTGGACTTGCTGCGCGAGCTCTTCGGTCCGGCAGGACCGTATGGCGTCACCCGCGAGCTTTCCGCAAAGGAATATGCGTATTCGGAATATTCTCCTGCCTCGGCGAGCCCCTCGCGGAACCTCGGCCGACCGCCCGACACGGCTTGACGCACATGATCGCGCCGGTCCGTACGACGTGGAAGGATCGTTATCCGATCATCCCGAGCCACGATTCCCATTCCCCGACTGTCCCGTCGATGCGGTATGACCTGGGCGCTGGTGGGCGCTGGCGTATATCTTCGAGCGCTGGGATTCCTCGGAAAACAAGGTTAGGTGCAAGACGACTAAAGCGGGCAAAACGGTCTCTCCGTCTTCAGTCTTAATCGCTACTTCGATCTTCGGCGCAAGTGGCGTCACCGAAACCGGGCCCGGCGCCGCGGCAGAGCGTGTCCCGAGTCGCGTGGAATTTGGGTGACGATCCACGGTGAACTCTAGGCGGCGGCACCGACGGTGTCGGTGTCTTCGGCGGTTTTGGGGTGGGTGTGGCGGTGCAGGGCCGTGACGAGTTGGGGCATTTGTTTGTGGCCCTTGATGCGGCGGAAGGATCGTTCGGCGTTGAGCATTCCGGCCGCGGTCCAGCGCAGCACCATCTGCCCGTCGCGCCAGCGGGTGACGTTGCGGTTGGTGGCCCTCGCGATGGAAATCATCGACTCGACCGGGTTGGACGTGGTCAGCGTCTTGGCGAGGCGGCCGTCGATGCCGAGGCGGGCGACGGTAAACATCTCCTCCAGCCCCTCGCGCAGGCTGGCGGCTGCGCTGGGATATTTCTTATCCAGTTGTGCAGCAAGGTGTTTAGCATTGCGCAGCCCTGCGTCGGGGTCGGGGTGGGCGAACGCTTTGACTAGCTTGGCGTCCACCCACGCCTGCTCCTTATCGGGCAGGTGATCGGCTAGGTTGCGCCGCTTATGCAAGGTACATCTTTGGATCGCCGCCTTGGCGCCGAACACCTCGCGCACCGCCGCCGACAGGGCCTTGGCGCCGTCGATGACCACCAGCAGCCCATCGTCGACGGCCAGGCCGCGCGCGACGAGGTCGGCCAGCAGCGAGCGGACCACGGTCTTGTTCTCCGTGGAACCGTCCCACAGCCCGACCGGAACCTTCGTACCATCGGCGGTGATCGCCAGCGCCACGACGACGCACCGCTCGGCCAGGTGCTCCCCATCCAACATGAGCACCTTGATGTCCAGCTCGCTCAAGTCGCGGCTCATCAGCTCGGCCAGCGCGGTCTCGGTCTGGCGGATGAACCGGCGCGAAATCGCCGAGCGGCTAGTCGATTTCGCCTCCTCGCCGACCTGGGCGCCCACCGGCTCCGCAATGCGGGCGTGTCGGCGAGTGGCCACCCCGGCCAGCATCCGCTCCATCACCACCTCGGTCAGCAGGTCATCGGCGGCGAAGTGCGTGTAGCTGCTCAGCGGCACCTCGCGCCCATCCAGAGTGCGTGCCCGCGGCCGGCTCACCGGCACCCGACGCCCGCCGAGGGTCACCGAGCCGCGCCCGCTGCCGTGGCGCACCGCGATCCGGTTCCGGTAGTGCTTGCCCTTCGGCCCGGCCACCTCGGCGATCTCGGCCTCAAACATCGCCTGCATCACCGCCATCCCGGCGGCCACGCTCATCGCCAGCAGCCCCTCCCGCGCGGCGCCGGCGATATCGCTCATTGCCAGCTGGATCTCCTCTGGCAGATCGGGCAAGCCCGCGGCGTTGGACGCGTCGGCCAGGCGAACAGTAGGTAGTGTCTTCATGGCGGTCCCTTACTCCTTCTTCGAGGTGTACTTGGCGGTTCACCCGAAGACCTACCATCCGGCAGGCCTCAGGTGAGGGATCGCCACCTCAAGTTCCACGAAGACCGGGACAACCTCGTCTCCACGACGTGGAGCGGGTAACCGGGCAGGAGTCGCAGGTAGGTGCACCGATTGCTGCCGCCGCCCTCATGTTGACCAGCGCGGTGTTGACCTCTTTTGTGGGAGTATTCGCCCTTGCCGCCAACGCTTTGGTGGTTTCGGGACCCGGCTGCGAACGTTCTCGAAGGCGTACGGCCTGGCGGGGCTGCGGATCGGCTACGGGTTTGGCGCGCCTGAGCTCGCCCGCAGCTTGTGGACGATGCAGCCGCCATTCGGCATGGCCATCACGAGTGCAGTCGCGGTCGCGGCTTCCTACGACGCGGACACCCAACTGCGGCAACGTATTCAGCTGATTACAGCGGAGCGCCACAGCCTGCGCAGGCGGCTG
>NZ_DATNJW010000651.1:0-5027 GCF_035603715.1 Mycobacterium sp.
GTTCCTCGACGGCTACGAGACGATCACCGAACTGGAGACCGCGCTCGGGATTCCCGCGGGCAACGTCGCCGCGACGCTGGAGCGCTACAACGAATTCGCGGCAAACGGCGAGGACCCCGATTTCCACAAGCAGCCGGAATACGTTGCGCCGCAGGCTAATGGACCGTGGGCCGTGTTCGACCTGTCACTCGGGCGGGCGATGTACTCGGGATTCACGATGGGCGGCCTGGCCGTCACCGTCGACGGCCAAGTGCAGCGCGGCGACGACAGCGTCATCCCGGGCCTGTACGCGGTAGGCGCGTGCGCATCCAACATCGCCCAGGACGGCAAGGGTTACGCCAGCGGTACGCAGCTCGGCGAGGGATCGTTCTTCGGGCGCCGCGCGGGTGCGCACGCGGCGGGAAACGCCAGGGGAGCGTAGGCATTCAAATTCGTTGCGGCTATATCAATCTTCGGGGTACAACAGACGCCTGCCGAACATGATCGCTCGTCTGTCGGCATCAGAGAGATCGGGATGCCAAATATCGAAGATGAGTACCAACCGCGTTCCGGTACCTTCGTGCCAAATTTCATGTTCAAACGAATCATCGAAGATGATCACTTTGTTTTCCAGCCAAGTTCGGGTCTCTCGCCCCACTCGAATGGCGCAGCCTGGAGGAACCTTCAGTCCGAGGTGGCAACGCAGACGAGCGTTGTTTGGGCCACAATGCGCCGAGATATGTGTCCCGCCAGTAATGGCGGCACAAGAAACCAGCCCTGCGCTGTCAACGCCTGGTATCCGGGCTATCGCAGCCGTGGTGACCGGCGCTAAGTCCCATCCGGCCTCGTTTCGGACGCCTTCGGAATATAGGCGATGCGAGGTCCAGGATCCCGCATTCGCCAGCCCGCGATCAACCTCTTGATGAACGAGTGCGAAGACGTTACGCGCGAAGAGATCCGACATCTCGGCCGCAATTCTCGGTGCTTGTGCCTCAAGGGCCGGCACCCAATCGAATCGCGATGGATCGTGCCAGGCGCGGGCTTCCAGTCCGGGATACAAGTTCAAGGGCTGTTGAAGCGGATCGGGCGGCGTTACTGGCTTGCCACATCCGGTCCGCAAACCGGCCTCGACGAGTGCAGCTGCACGGATGTCATCATCGTTCGACGAAAAGTGTTGTCGTACTTGTGCACTGATGAATTCAATTCGATCGTGCCCGGAGACAACCGTTTGCTCGGACATGTCGACTCCTACTAAGTCGGGCCAAAGCTCGGGCGCGTCACAGCGGGCGCGGCAACGTCAGGTTACTCTATGTCGTCGGCGCAGGTGCTGGCATTATCGTCACCGATCCGGGGTGCTGTCGATGCATTCGGAACGCCGCCACGCGCTGGCCTGCTCACGTGCCGAGTTGCTGGCTGCACAGGTAGTAATACAAGCCCTGGAGCGCCATTAACTCGTCATGAGTGCCACGTTCGACGATTCGGCCCTGCTCGAGCACTATGATGAGGTCGGCGTCGCGCACTGTACTGAGCCGATGTGCGATCACAAATGATGTGCGCCCCTGGAGTAGTTGATCGAGATTCTGTTTGACCGCCCGCTCTGATTCGGTGTCGAGCGCGCTAGTGGCTTCATCGAAGACCAGCACCGGGGGATGGTGATAGACCGCCCGCGCAATCGCGATCCGTTGACGCTGTCCGCCGGACAGCAAAAGGCCGGATTCGCCGATGCGGGTTTGGTAACCCAATGGCAGGCGCTCGACGAACTCCGCGGCGTTGGCCGCGCGCGCCGCCCATATCACCCGCTCGGGATCAGGCTGCTCAGCGCCAAAAGCGATGTTCTCCGCGATCGTCGCGTCGAACATGTGATTCTCTTGCAGCACGACGCCGATGTGGCGACGGAGATCGCGCAGGTTCAGGCTGGTCAACTCCCGACCGTCGTAGAGGATTGTTCCCCCGGTCGGTTCGAGCAGTCCGCACAAGCACTTGATGAGCGTGGTTTTGCCGGAACCGCTTCGGCCGACGATGCCAACCCTGGAGCCGGGCCGCACCTCGAAATCGATCGCGTCGAGAACTCTTGTTTGAGCCGGCCCGGGATACTGGAAACTCAAGTCCTGGAACTGAATATGGCCTGAAATGTCTGTCACTGGCGCCAAAGCCGAATGATCCGCACCCTGCTCGGGCGTCCGCTCGAGCACATCGTTGAGGCGACCGAGTAGAACCACCATCTGCTGCAGCATGTCCCACGACAAAACGACCATCACCAGGGGCTGATTGCTGAGCAGCACCAAAGCGTTGAAGGAGATCAACCCTCCGACGGTGAGCTGTTGGTGTAATACCTGCAATGCGCCGAGCCACAAAAAAAGAGCCAGCGACAAAAAAGAGATCAGCTGGACTGCGCCGTTGTACAGCATGAGCACGACATCGGCCCGGTAAATCTTGTCGGACAGTTCGTCGAACTCGTTGAGCATTGTCCGGCGCAGCGATTCCTCGGCACCCATGGCCTTTACGGTCTCGATGCCCCTTATCGAGTCGATTTGTCGCGACTGGTATTTGCCCCAGCACTCCTCGAGGCCCTCGTAAGCCGGCAGCAGGCGAGCCTGCGCATACCACATCAGGATCCCATACAGCGGGAGCGCGCTGAGCAGGTACACGAGCGTCAAACGCCAACTGAAAAAGCACATGACGGCGATGGCGACCACAACCTGAGTGATCGCGGTGAGGCACGCTACGGCCCGGTTGATCGAGATCTCGCGCACCAACTGCAAGCCGCTGAGCCGCCGCCCGATGTCGCCGATGCGCCGGGCCCGGAAGTAGGCCATCGGCAGTGCGAGCAACACCTGGGAAAGGGTCTTCAGCGAAGCCCGGTCCACACGCACCGCGATGCGGCTGATCAACAGCCTCTGAACGATCGTGACCACGACGGATAAGAACAGCGCGCCGAACATGGCCAGCACCAGCCCGCTGAGCAGCCCGATGTCGTGTAGGTGGATCACCTTGTCGACGATGACCTTGCTCAACACCGGGATGAGCATCGAGCCGGCGGCCGATAGGAACGCCAGCGCTAACGCCACGAGCAGCGTGCGCCGATACGGCTTGAAGAATTGGAGATACCAGCTGACCGGCGAATGCTGCTCGGGGACCTCCATCAATGCTTCGGTGGGCGCGATCAAGGCCGCGAAGCCCGACCAATTCGCCTCTAGTTCGGCTCGCTCCAACCGGCGACGGCCGCGCGCCGGATCCACCACCCACGCGTGCCGCGCATCAATGTGAAAGAGGACGACCCAGTGGTTATTCGTCAAATGCATCATCGCCGGCAGCGGCATCGAGTCGAGTCGATCCTCGGATACCTTTGCCGCGGACACCTTGAACCCGAGTGCCTCCGCACCTTGGCTGATGCCCGACAGGCTGGTGCCGTCGACTGAGGTGTGAACGACCTCGCGCACGTGCGCCAACGACACCTTGCGGCCGTAGTACCTGCAGATCATCGCCAGAGACGTGGCACCGGCCTCGGTGGAATCGTTCTGCAGAATCAAAGGAAAGCGGCGAATACGTTTGCGGTGCCGGACGAAGTCGTCGAACCGTTCGATTTCGTCCGCCGCTGGGGACGGGTACGAGGTCGCGTCGGCACGAGTCTGTTCCGCGCTCAGGACATCGGGTCCGGCGGCACCCGCCGGCAGCAACTCGTCAGCGAAATCCGGCGGGACCTGTGCCAAGCGACGGTACTCGGAGGCAGCGACGCGCTGCTCGAAGCCTTCGCGAAACTTCGGGAATTGGGCAGCCAGCGCGGCGAACAAATCCGGCTCCAGCGCCCACAACTCGCAACCGGTGACCGCCTCGACGCTGACAGCACGAGCCGTGCCACGCAGCAATGACACCTCGCCAAAGAAATCGCCCGGATGTAGCTCCGTCGGCTGTTCGCGGGTGCCGTCGCCATCCGGATGAGCCCGTAGCCGGCCTTGGCGGATGACGTACATCGGGCCGGCCGGGTCGCCCTGGCGGATGACCAGCTCGCCGGCGCTGACCGCCTTGGGGACCAGCCCGCCCAGCAGCGCCCGCATTCCGTCGGGGGGAAGGTCGTCGAACGCCGCGTCTCGGCAAAGGAAGTCGCGCAGCTCGCGGCGCCGCAGGTCGAGTTGAACGTAGCGGCTCACCTCCGGCTCGGTGTGGACCAATGCCTGGAATTTCCCACGGTCCAGCCGCAGCGCCTGCACCGGGCTGGAAGCACGCACCGTGGCCGTACGGTGAGGCTCGGGATCCAGCAGCGACCGTTCGCCGAACATGTCGCCAGAGCGCAGAACGTTGAGCGGTAAATCGTGGCCGTGCTCACCGGCCTTGATCACCTGCGCGGTTCCGGACTGAATGACGAACATTGCGTCAGCGCGATCGCCTTCGGCGACGATCACCTCGCCGAGGCCGAAGCTCACGGGAGTAAACGACGCCTCCACCAATTGACGAACATCTGCCGGCATCAATTCCAGCAATGGGACCCGTCGCAGGTTCGGCGGGGCGGTTGGCGTGACCGGGCGATCAGAGACGGTCATGGCGGTTCACGCGCGTGCGGCCCCGGCGGGCGGCGCGCCCGCTATCTCTTCGCGGAGATGCACCATGACCTCCCAAGTCCGTGTCCGCGCGTACTCGGCAAACTTTCTCGCTGCCATCCGTTGATCTGGACGTCTCGCAGCAAGTGCCAGTTTACGAATTCGTCAACGATCAGCAATCGATGGTGACCTCTTCGGCGATCAGCACATTGTGCCAGCCGCGCAAGTACTCGGCGGTCGCTTGGAGAAATATTTCACATCCCCGACATTTCTCGTAGCGCGCGCCTCTCGGCAAACGCGCGAGTAGACTACGCGCGACCTAGAGGCACCGTTCGATGGACCGCCACAACCTCAGATCGTCAACGCCAATAACAGGCGTTTCACTCGGGAGGGAATGCGCAGGGTGACGGAGATGTGGGCGGTGGTCAAGCAAGGGCCTTCCGTCCAGCGACGTCGGGTGCCGATGCCCGAGCCGCGACCGGGAGAGCTACTCATCCGGGTCGCAGTGGCGGG
>NZ_DATNJW010000652.1:0-17602 GCF_035603715.1 Mycobacterium sp.
TCGGCGGCCGCGTCGGCGGCTGGACCGAGCCCGGAGACCATGCGGGCGGCCTGCCCATGAGCCGCGGCTTCCACGCCTTCTTCCGCCAGTACTACAACCTGCGCGCGCTGCTGCGCCGGGCCGATCCCGGCCTGGACCGGCTGGTCCCGCTGGCCGACTACCCGCTGGTCGACGCGGACGGGCACCGGGACAGCTTCCGCGGCCTGCCGCGCACCCCGCCCTGGAACGCCCTGGTCTTCGCCCTGCGCAGCCCAACGTTCCGCCCCCGCGACCTGATGGCCATGAACACTCGCGCGGCCGCCCCGCTGGCCGCGGTGTCCGTGCCCGGCGTCTACCAGCAGCTGGACCATGTGGACGCGGAGACGTTCCTGCGCCGGATCAACTTCCCGGCCGCGGCCCGGCACCTGGCCTTCGAGGTGTTCTCGCGCAGCTTCTTCGCCGCCCCCAGCCAGATGTCGGCCGCCGAGCTGGCCACCATGTTCCACATCTACTTCCTCGGCTCCAGCGAGGGACTGATCTTCGATGTTGCCAACGCCAACTACGACACCGCGCTGTGGCAGCCCCTGCAGCAATATCTGGCCGGCCTCGGCGTGCGATTCCACCAAGGCAGCGCGGTGACGAGCATCGCCGGCGAATGCACCCAGACATTCCAGGTCCATACCGATACCGGCGATCAGATGGATGCCGACGCCGTCGTGCTGGCTACCGACGTGGCCGGCCTGCAGCAGATTGTGGCGGCGTCACCCGACCTTGGCGACGACTTCTGGCGGGCGCGGATCAAGAAGCTGCGCACGGCCCCGCCGTTCACGGTGCAGCGCCTGTGGCTCGACCGCCCGGTGTCCGCTGATCGAGCAGCGTTTCTGGGTACCGCCGGCCACGAACCGCTGGACAACATCAGCGTCTTGGATCGATACGAACGCCAAGCCGTTGAATGGGCCCGGGCAACTGGCGGCTCTGTTGTCGAATTACATTCGTACGCAGTGGAATCCACGCATCCCCACGAAGCCATGCTGGACCAGCTACATAAGCTGTACCCGGAGACCCGCTTTGCACGAGTGGTGCACGAACGCATCCTGCAGCATCGCGATTGCCCGCTTTTCGCCCCCGGGACTCACGCGCACCGGCCCGGCGTCGTGACCCCGCTGCCGGGGCTACTGCTGGCCGGCGACGGGGTGCGCATCGACTTACCGGTGGCGCTGATGGAGCGCGCGGCCACCACCGGATGGACCGCAGCCAACCACCTACTGAAGCAGTGGGGACTCGCCGGCCACGCCCTGAGCACCGTTCCCACCCAAGGCCGTTGGGCGCTGCTGCGTTATCTGGCCGGCCGAGAAAGGGTTTCGCGATAATGAGTATCGGGGACAACGTGCGCCGCCGCTGGCCCAAAGACTGGCCGCTGCAGGCGATCCCGCCGGTGAGGTGGGCCGACCAGAGTCCGACTTACCGCGAGGCCTCCCCCGCGATCATCGAGGCCGCGCTGGACCGGTCACAGCGCCGACCGACCGGCAACTGGTACACCTTCGCGGCGAGCCGTGATGTGCGCAGCGGCCGGCCGCTGGGCACCCGCGTGGCCGGCGTCGAGCTGGTCGCCTGGCGTGATCAGCGATCCCGACTGCACGTCGGCCCGCGCGGCTGCCCGCATCTCGGTGCTGACTTGGCCACCGCGGCCGTACACGGCGGGGCCCTGATCTGCCGATGGCACGGCCTGTGTTTGGCCGCCGACACCGACGAATTCGGTTGGCGGCCATTGCCCAGCTATGACGACGGCGTGCTCGCCTGGGTCCGTCTCGACGATGTCGGTGGCGAGGAGCCGCTCGCTCAGCCGGTGATTCCCGCCAGACCAGCCGGCGACACACTGGACGCCGTCGCGAGAATGGTCGGCACGTGCGAACCGTCCGACATCATCGCCAACCGCCTCGATCCGTGGCACGGCGCGTGGTACCACCCCTATTCGTTCACCCGGCTCGAGGTGCTGACCACCCCGACCGAAGAGGCAGACCGTTTCCTGGTCGCGGTGACATTCCGGATCGGCCGGGTCGGGGTACCCACGGTCGCAGAGTTCACGAGCCCGGAGGCGCGCACCATCGTGATGCGCATCCTAGACGGCGAGGGAGCCGGCAGCGTGGTCGAAACTCACGCCACCCCATTGGGTTTAGGCCCCGACAACCGGCCGCGAACGGCGGTGATCGAAGCCACCGTCGCCCACTCCGACCGCACCGGCTTCAGGCGGGCGCGTCGCGCTGCCCCGCTGATCACCGGACTCATGCGCGTCGCCGCGGCCCGGCTGTGGAAAGACGACTTGGCCTACGCCGAACGGCGCTATCAGCTGCGGGCCGGTACACCGTAATCCGTTCGCCCGCTACGTTCGCGTGGAAACCTGTGCGCTGTTTGCCCTTGCGGTGACGTCGCGGGCGATGCCGCCGAACACCGCGCGACGAAGCCAACCGGACGCCGTCCAAAAGGCCTCACCGGCAAGGCCGTACGGCTGGAACACCACCCGCTGCCGATAGCAGCAACGACCGTCGCCGTCGGGTCGTACCGACAGCTCGAGCCAAAGCCGGCCCGGCAGTGGAACATCCGCGCGCAGCCGCACCAGTCGGGGCTGATCGACGTGCTCGACACGCCACGAGTTCAGCGCCTCACCCGCGTGCAGCCGGCCCGATGATGATGGTCGCGGCGCGGCATCGGCGGCCCGACCAGCCCATCCACGCAGTGCCCAGCCGGGCGGGGCCGCGGACCAGCCGTGCTGGGCGCCGATCGACTCGAACACCCGCCATACCGTCTCGACGTCGGCATCGACGTGCCGTTCAGACACCTGCTCGTGCAGCGATCCGCCGGCCCAGGCCGGGTCGGTGGGCAGCGGCTGGGACGGTGAGTCCTCATTTCCCGGTCGCGACCAGCGAGTGGTCAGTGCGGTGTCACTGGTCCGTTCCAGTGCGAGTTCGACGGCCTCTTCGTAGTGCGTCAGGCCTTTTTGGGGATCCGGAATATGTTGGGCGATATCGTGCTCGGTGCAGACGACATCGTTCTCGAGCGATTTCATCAGCGACGATGCCAACGACCGCGGCAACGGGGTGATCAGGTTCACCCAATGCGAGGACAGGTACGGGGTCAGCACTGGCACCGGGATGGCGACTCGACGCCGCAGGCCCGCGATCGCCGCGAACTTCCGGATCATCTCGGTGTAGGTGAAGGTGTCCGGACCGCCGATGTCGAAGGGGCGGCTCACATCGGCAGGCAAATCTGCCGCGTTCGTGAGGTAATACAGCACGTCGTGGATCGCAATGGGTTGAACCTTGGTGCGCAACCATTTTGGCGTGACCATCAACGGCAGTCGTTCAGTCAGATACCGCAGCATTTCGAAGCTCGCAGACCCGGCCCCGATGATCGCCGCCGCACGCAGTTCCGCGGTGGCGACTCCCGAATCATGCAGCAGCCGACCAACTTCGGCTCGTGACGCCAAATGGTCCGACAAATGCTGATGATCCGCGATGATGCCGCCCACGTACACGATGCGCGAGAGGCCTGCCTGTTTCGCCGCGTCCGCGACGATCGAGGCCGCACGCGCATCCAGGTCGACAAAATCGTTGCTCAACATCGAATGCACCAGGTAAAAGAGCACCTGCTGACCGTCGAGTGCCCGCCGCACCGTCTCGGCGTCCGCGACGTCGCCCTTGACTACCTCGACGTCCTGGCGCCACGGCACATCGTCAAGCTTGGCGGGTGTGCGCGCCAACACCCGGACGTCATGACCCGCCGACAAAAGCTCGGGGACAAGCCGCACACCCAGGTAGCCGGTGGCGCCGAAGATGACGCAGCGCATAACTCACTCCTCGCTTAGCTCAGATCTGCAGCAACTGGGCGCACCGCTCGTGGTGGTATACCCACTTTTCTCAACGTGCCAGATTACTGGAATCTATTTCACAATGTGAATATTTAAGTTTATAGTGTAACCCTGAGAGTGGGTAGTGGCATCGACAGTCGGCGACGGGGTCATCGGGTACCTGCCGCCGGCCAGATTCGCTGCGACCCCACGAATGACGACCGGGAAGCCCGCACACCGAATATGCCCAAATCCGAAGAGCTGTCACTGGATTCGCGAACAGCGATGTACTTGCAGGCAACCCAATTCGTCGCCGACCTGCACCAACGCGCGTCATTCGACACACCCAAGCTGCTGAGTGGTCTGATCGCCGGCGCCGCGGAATCGGTCCCGGGTGCCCAATACGCTGGCATCACGGTGACGCAGAGACGTCGGGGCATCGAAACCGCGGCTGCGACCCACCGCTACCCAGTAATGCTCGACGACATCCAGGGCCGCTATCAACAGGGACCATGCCTGACGGCCGCGGCCTTGCAGGAAAATGTCCGGGTGGACGATCTCGTCGATGAGGCTCGATGGCCGCTCTACCGCGGCGCCGCGCTCAGACAGACACCCATTCGATCGATACTGTCCTTCGGAATGTTCAAAGAGGGCGTCTCGGCTGCGGCGCTCAACTTCTATGCCGAGTCGCCCAGCGTCTTCGATGACGAGTCGGTCAATTTGGGGCTGATTTTCGCGACCCATGCGGCACTGGTGTGGAACATGATGCGGCGTGACCAGCAGTTTCGCGTTGCGCTGGTCTCGCGGGACATCATCGGCCAGGCCAAAGGCAAGCTAATGGAACGTTTCGATATTGACGCCGCTGAAGCCTTCGAATGGCTCAAGCAGATGTCCCAAGACCGCAATACTCCCATCGCGCAAGTTGCACAGCGGGTCGCAGGCGGCGACAGCTCACTTTTGAAGTGACCCTGCGACGGCGAATACCTTTGCCCTAATTGACGACTCACACGTTCTGACTCGTCCAGGTTGGGCGCCGATGCTCCCGAAAGCGGTACAGTACGCTATACCGAAATGGGGTGCAGCGGCACCGTTTGCGCTGCCAAGAGATATTTTTGGCCGTTGCGGGCGTATTCTCGCTGATCCAGTGGATGTGCGTATATTCTTAAAGGAATAATCGCTGAGAAGGATGCGATCAGGTGACTAAACGGGGAAACGGTTCACCTCCCAGCAGGCCAGAGCTGGAACAGCTCATGTCGGCCGATATGCGGGCGGTTACGGCACAGTCCGACCGAATAGGTCGCCATTTCGCGCGCCAAAACGACGTAAGTGGCAACGACTTCCACGCGTTGTTGCACGTGATGGTCGCCGAGACGGCCGGGACGCCACTGACGATGGCTCAGCTACGGCAGCGGATGGATGTCTCACCGGCCGCGATTACCTACCTCGTCGATCGCATGATCGATGCCGGCCATGTCCGGCGCGAATCGGACCCCTCGGATCGACGCAAGGCCCGGCTCCGGTACGAAGCAAGCGGCATGGAACTGGCACACGGATTTTTTCAGCCGCTCGGCGCGCACCTGCGAGCTGCACTCGCCGGCATACCCGACCGGGATCTGCTTGCCGCTCACCGGGTTTTCGGCGCGATGATCTCCGCGATGTCGACATTTGAAGCCGAAATCGGGCTTCACCAGTCAAAGCCGTCGACGGCTCCGGCGACCGTATCCCGCGACCTCGCCTGAGCAAGGCTTTCGCAACCGAAAAATGTTGCGGATCAATGCTTTACTGAATTTGGCTGACGCCGATCTGGCGCAGGGCCGGCAAGTCCGCAGCACCGGCACCATGCAGGCAGATCCGCAGCTCGTCGATGAAGCGCTGTAACCAATCCACCACGGCCCCAGTGGATTCGATCGCCGCGGCCAGCAATGGCCGAGCGACGGCCACGGCGTCTGCGCCCAACGCCAACGCTTTTGCCGCGTCCATGCCGGTGCGAATACCACCAGAAGCGACCAGCGGGACAGCGGGCAGGGCCGCGCGCACCTCCACGACGGCCTGCGCCGTCGGTATCCCCCAGTCGGCCAGGTCGGGGAATCGCACCTCCCCGTAGCGAACGAGCTGCTCGACGCGCGACCACGAGGTACCGCCGGCACCGGCGACGTCGATCGCGGCCACCGGCAACTCGCCGGACGGACCCGTCAACTCGGCGATTGCTGAGGTGCCGATACCGTGGCCCACTTCCTTGAGCAGCACCGGATATTCCAATGCGGCCGCGACCTGGCGCAGCCGGTCGACCGAGCCGGAAAAGTCGCCGTCGCCATTTCGCTGGACGGCCTCTTGCAGCGGATTGGTGTGCACCGCAAGCGCATCGGCGCCAACTCGCTTCAGCGCGTTCGAGATGTCGTCAACCGCAGCAGCGGTCAGCTGTGCGAGCCCAATATTGCCGAACAGCAACACATCCGGCGCGACATCGCGGACCGTGAAGCTGGACGCCGCCTGCTCCCCCAACGCACTGTCGAGCATGATCCGCTGCGAGCCAAGCATCATTCCAATGCCGAGCCGTTGCGCGGCTTCGGCCAGATTCTTGTTGATCGTCCCGGACAGCTCGGCGCCACCGGTCATCGCCCCGACCAGGATCGGTGCCCGTAAAGCCACACCGAGGAAGCTGCTGGACAAATCGACCCGGGCGAGACTGGTCTGCGTCAGCGCGTTGTATGGCAGCCGGTAGCGTTCCAGCCCCGTCGTCACACCGGAATACGTCACCCGGTCATCAAGGCACACGTCGATGTGGCGTCGCTTGCGGGTCGTCATCCCGTTCGAATCAGTTTGCACAGCACCTCCCTCCTCGTTCACGTGGCTCCATCGGAAGCCCGCTCGGGCGGCTTCCAGGACGACAACTCATCCTGGTATCGCCGCATCGCCGCGATCAGCGCGGTGAAAACCCTGCTGGCCGCGGAGAGATCTTCGTCGGACAAGCCTTGCATCGCTTCATGGGAATGGGCTCCCAGCGGGGCGAAGAACGCTCGCGCGGTAGCCAGGCCAGAATCGGAATAGCGCAGGATCACTTTACGTCGGTCGCCGGGGTCGGACTCGCGCGTGATGTGCCCCGACGCCATCATTCGGTCCACCAGATAGGTGATGGCCGCCCCCGACAGCCCCATGCGTTGCCGAAGCTCACCCGAGGTGATTGGTACGCCGGCGGTTTCGGCAACCATGACGTGCAGCAGGGCGCGAAAATCGGCTGGCCGCACGTCATGCACCACGGCGAACGATCGGCCGATCTGTTCGGACTCAGCCGTCATCACCCGCAGATACGCGGAAATCTGCTGTTCGAGTGCGGCTCGGCCGCCCGCCGTCTCATCGGGGCCCATGACGTTGTTCAGTTTATCCCGCATTCGGGTATTACTTCAGTTGATTAATACTTAATACACTGAAAGACTTGTTCGAAGTGGAAGGGATACAGGTGAACAAGCAGATACTGGCCGCGACGACCCTTTCCGTCGGCGCGACCTCGGGAATCGGAAGCATCGCCAGCCAGCCGCGCATCACCCGCTGGTACTCCCGTTTACGTAAGCCAAGCTATGTGCCGCCCAGCGGCGTGTTTCCGGTCGCATGGACCACGTTGTACGCCGACATCGCTGTGACCTCCGCGACCGCGATCGACCGACTGCGCGCGACCGGGCGTGACAAAGAAGCCCGCAATTACGTTGTTGCGCTGGCCGCCAACCTGATCCTCAACGCCGGGTGGAGTTGGCTGTTCTTCAAGTATCAGAAGCTGGGCGCCTCGGCGATCGGCGCAGCCGTGCTGGCCGCCAGCAGCGCCGATCTGGCCCGCCGTACCGCTGCGGCTGACCCGCGGGCGGGGGCCGCGCTGCTGCCGTATCCGCTGTGGTGTGCCTTTGCCACCGTAATGTCGGGCCACATTTGGGTACTCAATCGCCGATGAGATTTCTGGCCCGCTGATGCCCGCGTTGTTGTGGTTCCGCCGAGACCTGAGACTGCGCGACCTCCCTCCGCTGCTCAGAGCGGCCGCCGACAGTGACGAGGTGTTGGCGTGCTTTGTCCTCGACCCTCGTTTGGAGGCATCCTCGGGCAGTCGCCGGATGCAGTTTCTGTGCGACTCGTTGCGCCAGTTGCGCGACGATCTGGATGGGCGACTTCTGGTGACGCGGGGCCGCCCCGAAGAGCGGATTCCCGCGCTCGTCAAGGAGATTGACGCGCCGTCGGTGCATGTCTCCGAAGACTTCGCACCCTATGGGCGGCAGCGCGACGAGCGCGTGCGCTCGGCGTTGGGCGATGTGCCGCTGGTGGCGACGGGGTCGCCGTATCTGGTCTCACCCGGGCGCGTGATCAAGGACGACGGCGAGCCGTACAAGGTATTCACCCCGTTCTTCAGCCGATGGCACGACATGGGATGGCGGTCGGCGGCCCGATCGGGAGCCAAGTCCGCGAACTGGGTCGATCCCACCAAGCTGGGTAAGCGCGCCAAACCGGTCGATATACCCGACCCCGGCGCCGAACTCGACCTGGCCCCAGGCGAGGCAGCCGCGCGACGGCAGTGGAAAACGTTCGTCGACAAGGGACTTGAGAACTATGGCGACGACCGGAATCGTCCCGACCACGACGGCACGAGTCGGATGTCCGCCCATCTGAAGTTCGGCACGATCCACCCCCGGACCATGGTCGCCGACTTGGACCAGCGGCGTGCGGGTGCGCGAGCGTATTTGCGAGAGTTGGCTTTTCGCGACTTCTACGCCGCGGTACTACATCATTGGCCCGACAGCGTCTGGTGGAACTGGAACCGCGATTTCGACGCCATCGAAACCGATACCGACGCAAAGGCCAAGCGGCACTTCGAATCCTGGAAAGCCGGCGAGACAGGATTTCCGATCGTCGACGCCGGCATGCGTCAACTTCGTGAAACGGGTTTCATGCACAATCGGGTGCGGATGATCGTTGCGTCGTTTCTGGTCAAGGACTTGCATCTGCCCTGGCAATGGGGTGCGCGGTGGTTCCTCGACCAGCTGGTCGACGGCGATATGGCCAGCAACCAACACGGCTGGCAGTGGTCCGCGGGGTGCGGCACCGATGCCGCGCCGTATTTCCGGGTGTTCAACCCGGCGAGGCAGGCCGAGAAGTTCGATCCGGCCGGCGACTACGTCCGCCGCTGGGTCGCCGAGCTCGCTGGTCCCGATGACGTCACTCTGACCAAAGGCGATCGGCCGGCCGGTTATCCCGAACCGATCGTCGACCACAGCGCGGAACGCAGCGAAGCGCTGCGCCGCTACCAAAGCATGAACTGACTAGCGGGCGGCTTTCTTGCGTTCGATGTCGGCCAGCGCCGCGGCGAGCTCAGCGCGCTGAGCGGCCGAAGTCTCCCAGGCCAGCTGACGGTTCTTGACCACCTTGGCCGGCGCCCCGACCGCGATAGAGAAGTCCGGCACGTCCCCCCGGACCACGGCGTGTGATCCCAGCACGCAGCCCCGGCCGATGGTGGTGCCGCGCAACACGGTCACCTTGACCCCGACCCAGGTGTCCGGGCCGATCCGGATCGGGGATTTGACGATCCCCTGATCTTTGATCGGCAGCGTGATGTCGTCCATCCGATGGTCGAAATCGCAGACATAGCACCAGTCGGCCATCAGCACCGAGTCGCCGAGTTCGATGTCGAGGTAACAGTTGATGACGTTGTCGCGGCCCAACACCACCTTGTCGCCGAAGCGCAGCGAGCCCTCGTGCGCGCGGATCGTATTCTTGTCACCGATGTGCACCCAGCGCCCGATTTCCAGCTGCGCCAGCTCCGGTGTTGCGTGGATCTCGACGCCTTTGCCGATGAACACCATGCCGCGAGTGATGATGTGCGGGTTGGCCAGCTTGAACTTCAGCAGTCGCCAGTAGCGCACCAGATACCAGGGTGTGTAGGCGCGATTGCGCAGCACCCACCTCAGTGAGGCCAGCGTGAGGAATTTGGCCTGGCGTGGGTCCCGCAGATTCGACCCCCGCCAGCGGCGATGGATCGGGGCACCCCACATGCTCGTCATGGCCAAAAAGCCTATCGCCGTGGCGTGATGCATGGCGAAGCGGGCAATGAGCCGGAAGCGAGCCGCCGCGGGTTACCCTCGCACGGTGCCCTGGCCGATTCCCCGTCGCACTGTGCGGCATTGGTCATCCGTGGCATCGGCGGTCCTTCTGACGGCCGCTGTGGCGGGCTGCGGCAATACCGACTCCTGGGTCGAGGCGACGGCGGCCGAAGGCTGGCCCGCCCAGTACGGTGACGCGGCCAATAGCAGCTACAGCCCAACGCGCGGCGCGGACCGACTGACCCTACGCTGGACCCGCTCGGTGAAAGGGTCCCTGGCGTCGGCGGTGGCGCTCAGCTCACGCAACTGGCTCGCGGCGAACGCGCAGACACCGGGCGGCTGTTCGCTGATGGAGTGGGAGAACGACGACAACGGCCGGCAGCGGTGGTGCACACGGCTCTTCCAGGGCGGCGGACTGGCCAGTCCGTTGTTCGACGGCTTCGACAATCTCTACGTCGGGCAGCCCGGGGCGATCGTGTCCTTTCCCCCTACCCAGTGGATCCGCTGGCGGCGCCCGGTGATGGGAATGCCTTCCACGCCAAGGATTCTCGATCACGGACAACTTCTCGTAGTCACGCACCTGGGACAGGTGCAGGTATTCGACAGCCACCGGGGCACCGTCGTCGGCAACTCGGTCGACCTGGTGGACAACGTCGACCCGAGCGACTTCACCCGTGGACTCTCCGATTGCGGGCCGGCGCTGGCCGGCTGCCCCATCGCCGCCGCACCCGCATTTGCGCAAGCGAACGGGGTGATCGTGGTGGGCTTGTGGGAACCCGACGCCCCCGCCTCAGTGCTGGTCGGGCTGAAGTACCACCCGGGTCAAAGTCCGCTGCTGACCCGGGAGTGGACCAGTACCGCGGTCGCCGCCGGCGTCCTGGCCAGCCCGGTGGCGTCCAGCGACGGATCCACCATCTACGTCAATGGGCGTGATGAGCGGCTGTGGGCACTGCACGCCGCCGACGGCAAACCGAAATGGTCGATTCCGCTCAAGTTCCAGCCGCAGACGCCGCCATCGGTGACACCGGGCGGGCTGGTCGTGTCGGGCGGCGGTCCAGATACTCGTCTCGTCGCCGTCAAGGACGCCGGGGACCACGCCCAGGAAGTGTGGCGACGCAATGACGTGAGCCCGCTGTCGACGTCGAGCCTGGCCGGCAGCGGCGTCGGCTACGCGGTCGTCACCGGCGGGCCGGGCGAGGGTGCGCGCGGCATGACGCTGCTGGTTTTCGACCCCGGGAGCGGCCGCACCCTCAACAGCTACCGCTTGCCGGAAGCGACCGGTTATCCCGTCGGCGTCTCGATCGGCCGTGATCGCCGGGTTGTCGCCGCGACCAGCGATGGTCAGGTGTACAGCTTCGCCCCGAGCTGACAGCCGGAACGGTCTAGCCCTTGACAGCCAGCGGCGGGATGGCGTTGCGGGGGACGTGGACCTGGCTGGCGCCGGCCAGCGAGGGCAGCAGTTCACCGGGAGCGAAGTAGAAGATCAGCTCGTCATCGGTGATGGCGAAGTTCTGATAATGCGAGGCGTCCAGGCCGGATCCGGGCAGGATTGCGGCGCCGATTCCGGTCTTCTTTCCCATCTCGCGCTGCACGATCGGGTAGATCGCGTCCAGTGGTTTGGTGTTCGGCGGGAAAAGCGTGTCGAAGGTGATCGCTTTTTGTTCACCGAGGTCGTAGTTGAAGCCTTTGTAGAAGGTCGACGGCCGTGGGCCACCGAGGTCTTCGAAGACCTTGAGCACCACGCTTCGGGTGCCGGCGGGCGACTGGCCGGAGTGATATTGCTCGGAGGTGACGTCCATTTGGTAGGGCACTTCTCGCGGGCCGGAAGTCTGCGACGACGTCTGCGCGACGTTCACGAACCCATCTCGATTCTGGATGAGGAAGTCAGTCAACGCCGGGTCTGGGTAATCCACCGGAAAAGTCATGGCCAGCGTGTAAGTCGACGTCGAGACGCGCACGTTGCACGTCTGGTCATCTTGAAGCGCGCCGCCCAAGGTGGCGCACGCCGAGTCTGCGCCAGCGACCGCGATGCCCGACCAGCCCAGCAGGGCTCCGGCCGCTATTAGCGCGGCCGACATGATGTTGCGCATCGGTCGACTTGTCCTCGCAGACTCAGAACGGCTGAAATGCCGTCCAGCCAGAATACCTGGCCCCTCTGAGGGCACCGCTTGCCTGGCCGATGCTGATAAGGGCCTGCCCAGGTCAACGGCCACCGCCCTCCCTGACGGCGGCCGCCGACCCGGCAGGCGGGTTCTTAGAACAGCGACGCGAGCTCGGTCCAGAAGTTGCCGGCGTCCGCGGCCGCGCTGCCACCGTCGAATGCCGACAGCAGTTCAGTCCAGAAGTTGCTGGCGTCCGCAGCGGCACCCGAACTCCCCGACAGCAGGTCAGTCAGATGTCCGCCGCTCTCAGCGGCCGCAGCGGTGGTGCTCGTCGACCCATCGCCATAGAACTTCAGGATGTCAGCCAGGTAGTCGCTGCCCTGCGCGTGGGCGATCCCGAGATTGTCGCCCTCGACGTAGGCGCCGTCGTAGCTGCCGGCTCCCGCCGCGCTGCCGCCGGACAATGCAGTGTCGTTGTTGCCGAAGATGATGGCGTAGTCGAAGGTGCCGGGGTGCGAGGCTCCGTCGCCGCCGGCGTAGGCGAGGTCGTTGTTGCCGAAAGCGAAAGCCGTGTCGTCATGTGAGCCGCTTGCCATGGCTGCGTCATAACCACCGGCTACGGCCGAAGAATCAGTGCCGTCGACACTCGCGTAATTATTGGTGCCAAACGCGTACGCGGATGCGCCGGCGCCGTTCGCGATCGCAATGTCGCCGTCGGCACCCGAAAAGGCGGTCGCGTCGCCGGACTGGAACAGCGACACCCCGTCCATCGAAATAGCCAGATTCAAATCCGGCGTCGTGTCAGCGGCCGGGAACGCAGCGCTGAGAAAACTGTCGACCGCCGACAGCCAATCGCTGGATGTGTCTGCGGAGGCGATAGCGGGCATCGAAGCCAATGTTGCTCCGAAACCCAAGCCCACGGCCAGCAACCCCAGCCGAGTTAAAGCACGAGTGCACTTCATCGATTTACCCTTTCCCCCAACAACGCCAATTGGCGTGTTTATCGCCATCAGCGCCCAACCGCGCTGTGTCGGCTCAAGCTTATGCGGAGCCGTTAATTTTGTTCGAACAAAGTCTAATAATTCACGAAAAAGTCCTAAGCTCTTGTTTGGGTCAACAGCGATTATCACTGGTATCTTCTGTCACGCCTGTCAAGTCAGTTTTGCAGGCTTTTAGTTCTGATCAGCGGTGACCGGTATGGTCCTGACCAGCGGTCACTCTCCGCGAATCCGACATAAACCTGAGAGATACCGGCGGTTTTGCCAATGTTCTGTTCGACTCACCGGCCATATGTACCAATATTCCGGATTCTGCGCGCGCCGGATCGACGCGCCCTAGCAGCGCCGTCGGGAAAAACTCGCTGCTGTTACCGACTGGACGGCGCGGTGCTCAATTCAACGATGCGTGGAGCGTCGGTTTGGGCGGTTGCAGTTCGGTCGCCGCACCCGCTCGCATCCCCCGGCCATGTACTGCGAAGCAGTCCCGCTGACGGTGACGAGATGCCCGGCGATAGCGCCGCCGCCGTCGCCGCTGGTGAGCGTGGCGCTTTCGATGCTGGAAGCGGCGATCACCACGGTGTCCGTCGCGGGACGAAGTTCCTGCGTACCGAACGCCGCTGCCGCACTCAAGGCAAGTCCAAATGCCGATAGGGCCAGTCGAGTAACACCACGAGCGTTCACCGTTGAACTTCCTTTCACCGACCGGCTGGTCGGCAGTCTGGAATTCGCTAATCAACTGATGCTTAGAACAAATCGTAGCCATGACGCCGTGTTAACACCAGGTTACCTGACAAAAAGTTATCAGTTAGCAAGCTCGGTTACGCGCGTCGTGGAAAAGCCGCTTACGTGCAGCGAAACACATTGCGAACGTCGAATGTCCAGGTAGCTCTCGGCGCTACTGGCAAACATCTGAAAGGGCGCGCAGCCGCGCGTGCGCATCCTGGCGGGTTCGCGCTTCGGTCTAAACGCGGACCCCCCAGGAAGACTGCGGACGGCGCGGAGCGCGGTTGTCGCTGCCCGACCGTTGTCGCGCAACCGGGGGCGGCCAAGCTCCAGCAGCTACATCATGTCCCGGTGATGCTTCGCCGTAGCGGTGCCGACCCCCCGGCGCGCTTACATCAGTCTGCGGTGTGCACCCGTCTCAGTTCATGGGGAGATTTCCCTATTTTTTGGGTTATTGCCCATTCCGGCTATCGGCGGCGGCCCCGCGGTCGACTGCCGACAGCAGGTCAGTCAACAGGTTGTCGCACGCACACCTACCGCGACGGCTGGCACACGAATGCGGTCCCTTGCGCCGCAGCACCTTCGCCGACCCGGGTGATGAGCACCGATAACGCTCGGCCGCCGCGCAGCGTCAATCGGCGGCGTAGCGCGTCGGGATCCACCTCGACGCCGCGCACCAGGATCTCGAGCGACCCGCAGTCGAGCGCGCTCAAGGCTTGACGTAATCGTCGCTCGTCGAAAGCGAGCTGCTCGAGCACCTCGAACCCGCGGACGCCGGGCGGAAGCTCATCGCCGGACAGGTAGGCGATGTGCGCGTCGAGCTGCCACAGCCCGTGCCGCGCCGCGTAGTGACGCACCAGGCCGGCCCGCACCACCGCTCCGTCCGGGTCGACAATCCACCGGCCGGCCGGCCGTACCGGGCAGTCGTCGGGCTCGGCGTCGGTGATCTGCTCGTCGCGGTCCAGAACGCTGGCCCGGCGGCGCGCACCTGCCTCGGCCAAACCCGCCGACCATAGGCAGGCCTCGCGCACCGAGCCGCGATACGACGTCACCTCGACCTCACCGTCGAACCCGAGCTGCGACACCGCATCGAAATCGATTCCCGGAGCGCATTTCACGACCAAATCCCGGCCGCGATAAGCCTCGAAAAGGAGATCCAACGCCGGTTGGTAGTCGCGTGGATTGAACCGCCGACGCCCACCAGCACGCCGCGCCGGATCGGCCAGCACCACGGTGTCGCGGGTTACCGGGCGCAATGCGTCGGCGCGGCAGAGGTCGACTAGGCCACCGAGATTGTGTCGCGCCATCGCCAGCCGGACCGGATCGAGGTCGCTACCGATCGTGCGGGCCGCCGAGCCGTGCAAAGCCGCCAGCTCAGTGCCGATCGAGCACGTCACATCGTGAATCACTCTGCCGCGCAATCGCTTCGAGCGATGCAGCGCCACCGGCGCGGCGCTGGCCTGCTGTAACGCCTCATCAGTGAACAGCCAGTCGCGGGTGCCGGGCAGCTCGGAGAGCTTGGCGACCGCGCGGCGTCGCAGCAACACCGTCTCCACCAGCAGCGGCGTCCGGCCGCCGAATTGCTCTCGTAGCCTGGCGATCTCGGCGACACGGTCGGTCAGCGGGAGGGCCTCGACCGCAGCCACCGCAGTCGAGCCCTCGTCCGACGTCAGGTAGGCGACGTCGTCGAGGCTGACATTCAGGACGGCTTGGTCCCGGTGATCTCGACGTTGTAGAACCAGCCCTTCGGCACCAGGTGTCGCCACACGCTGCCGTCGGCCCAGCTCAGCACTTTCCAGCTGGTGAATGCGAAGTTGGCCCAAGCCCAGCCCAGCCGCCCCGGTGGCACCGCGTATTCGAAGGTGCGCAGCGGCCAGCCGAGCATCGCCGCGGTGAACTCGACGGTGGCGGTGTCGACATCGACGGCGCCGGCGCGGGTGGCCATCTTCTCCAGTTGTTCCGGGGAAAACGTGTGCAGGTCGACGAGGGCCTCGAGTGCGGCAGCCCGCGAGGACTCGTCGAGCTCGGCCTGCGGGCGTCGCCAGCTTTCCAGCCCGGGCAACTTGGTGACGTTGGTCGCGACCCGCCAGGTCAGCGTCGACAGAGCGCGCGCATAACCGTTCCCGACGGTGGTCGGCTCGCCGGCGAATACGAAGCGGCCACCGGGCCGCAGCACCCGAAGCACCTCCCGCAACGTCAGCTCGACATCCGGAATGTGATGCAGCACAGCGTGTCCGACGACTAGGTCAAAGGTGTTGTCGTCGTACGGGATGCGCTCGGCGTCGGCAACCCGGCCGTCGATGTCCAGCCCCAGCGACTGCCCGTTGCGAGTGGCGACTTTGACCATGCCCGGAGACAGATCGGTGACCGATCCGCGCCGGGCAACGCCCGACTGGATCAGGTTCAGCAGAAAAAAGCCACTGCCGCAACCCAACTCGAGGGCGTGATCGTAGGGGAGCCGGTGGATCTCGTCGTCCGGGACGACGCCGTCGAAGCAATCCCGCGCGTAATCGATGCAGCGCTGGTCATAGGAGATCGACCACTTCTCGTCGTAGTTCTCCGCTTCCCAATCGTGATAGAGCACCTGGGCCAGCTTGCTGTCATGCCGGGCGGCCTCGACCTGCTCGGCAGTGGCATGCGGCTGCGGCGCCGGGTCGGTACTGGTCATGGTCGACCAGCCTATCGGCCGACCGGGCCGGCAGGCACCCTGGCTACGCTCCGGCAGCGCTGACGGTGACGGTGACGGTGCTGGCACCGCCGTTCGAGGCGATCACCAGTTCGGCGGCATTGGGAAGCGAGACGACCTCGCCACCGGTGACGCTGACCTGGTAGCCGTCCGGGAACTCGACGCTCGGGACCGAGATCGTGGTGTGCGAGCCGGCCGGGAAGCTACCCAGGCCGTCGGCCTCCGCGGTGGAGTAGCTGAACTGGAACGTCCCGTTGTCGAACGAGTAGGACTCCGGGGTGCCCGAGACCAGCTGCGGGTACGGCTCGGCGAGGGTGTCCAGGTTGGCGGTATTGATGTTGGCGCCCGTCAGCGGATCGGCCGGGTCGTACACCAGCGACTCCGAACCCGGCGGACTCGCGCTGGTGGTGATGTCACCCTTGCCCGAGTACGCCCATTCCGTCCACCCGATCAGGTGTTGGTCGGCTCCTTGCAGCGGCGCCAGGATCTGTGCCTGGTCGCTGGTGGCGCCGAACTCGGTCATGAAGGCCGGAATCCCCTGCGCCTCCGCGTATGCCTCGGCATTGCCCACGATGCCGCTGACGCTCGGTATGCATCCCAGCGGGCCGAGGTCGAACTCGCAGTAGTCGTGGAACGACAATACGGTGTTGGTGGCGTCCACATGGCCAAGATCGGTGGGTATGCCCGCGTTGGACAGGACGTTGGGTTCGAAGAAGATCGGTGTGCTCGGATCGACCGCCCGGATCGCGTCCGCCCCCTGGTCGTAGAAGGGCGTCAGCTGCTGACTGTCGAAGAACGGGTTGCCGAACAGGGTCGACACGAACGACGATATGCCCGGCGATGGTTCGTTCATGAGCTCGAATCCAGCCACGTTGGGGTTGCCGTTGAAGGCATTGGCTACGTACTCCAACATCTGGCTGTAGTTGTTCTCCAGACCAATTCCGTTCGGGGCGTCGGCGTTCGACCAAAATGACTCCCAGGCCTGCTGCTCGGCGGGATTGAAGAAAACGTTGTACGGGAAGGGCAGCGAGGGGTTGGTCACCCCGTCGGTCTGCACCGCCCAGTCCGGCGCGCCTTCGCCGCCGAACGCGGTGCTGTAGGCGTCCTGATGGAAGTCGATGATGCTGTAGATCCCGTGGCTGCCGAGGGTTTGGACGGTGCTCTCTATCGAATTCAAATACGTCGTGCTGAAGACG
>NZ_DATNJW010000653.1:0-3648 GCF_035603715.1 Mycobacterium sp.
TGACGTCGACCAGCGGCCCGTCCTTCTTGCCCTGGATCAGATCCTGCGAGGACGTCTGGACCGCCTTGCCCTCGAAGGTCATCGTCCAGGTGTCGAACGGCCCGATGCAGCGGAACCCGAGTCCGCCGGCGCCGAGCACGGTCGGACGCCCGTCGGGCCCATCGACCGGCCAACTAAAACCGTTGTCACGCAACCGGAACACCCGCCCGTCCGGAAAGGCGACGTTGACTTGGACGTCGTGCGCAGCCCAGTTCGCCGCGACGGCCTCAATTCCGATGCGCGGCAGTCCCACTGCGCCACGGTCGTCGACGACCCAGAAGCTCACCGAGTCGCGCATTTCCGGATCGTCGGGCTTGCGGGCGAATACCTGCTCACGCGCCGGGTCGATGCCACCGGTCAAATCAATTGCCATGTAAGCTCCTTGCGACGTAGTCGGCGAACAGCGGCCGGACCTTGTCGAGATCGATGCCGAACGCCACCGGGTCGGCGTGCGAGCTGGGCTCTCGTTCCAAGGCCGCCTCAGCCCACCAAGTGCGCATCCGCAATTCGAATTCGTCGCTGACCGGTTCGTCCAGCCACGCTTACAGCCCGCGGACCTCGCGGATGGGATCTGGCTGCATGGCGCGAAAGTCGATGTCGTAGAAGCGTTTATCGGCCTCGCCGTCGCGGAAGCGCAGCGCTCGCTGCATGCCGACCGACCAGTGCTCGACGTTGAGTTGGCCGAGGTAACGGCGATCCAGATGATCGGTGAAACCGCCGACGATGTCGGCATAGAGATCGGCCACCGACAAGATGACATCGGTCGGATCGCGGTGGGTCATCACGAACCGCGCGTCCGGGAACACCTCGTTCAACGCATCGAGCCACAACACGTGCGACGGCGACTTCAGCCGCCACGGCCGCGGGGGTTCGCCCCAGCTCAGCAGCTTCATCACCCGCCGCTGGTAGGCGTAGGTCGACGTCAGGTCGGCCTTTTCCACCAACCACGTCGAATAGGACGGAATCTGCGCAAACGCTTGGAAGATATGGGATTTGAAGTCCAGCGTCATCAGCTCGAGGCACTCCATCGGAGCATGGGTGCCGGTCGGCACGTGCGCTCTGGTGCCGACCTTGTTTCCCTCGTCCATGGGAATCCGCGGATCCGGGCCCGTCACGGTCGACGGCGGCGGGCACGGTTGTGACGACTCCCAGCGCCGCAGGTATCGGATCGCCGGATCCTGCGCGAGCAGCACCGACAATGCCGTCGAACCCGTACGCGGAAGACCCAATCCGATCAGCGGCGGCAAGAGTTCGACGTCGTCGATCTCCGGGTGACGGCGATACCAGTCCTCGACCTGCAACCGCTGCGACAACGCGTTGACGACGCGGGCGTAGATGAAGCCCTCGCCGCGCGCGTTGAGCCGGGCCTCATCACGCAGCGAGCCAAGTAGCAACTCGAGACCTTCGCGGAAGGAATCGTCGCCGAAGTCCTCGAGACCGGTCTGCGCCGCGGCGGCGGCGACGACGCCGTCGACATCGGCCATCATTAGCCCTTTCCGGAAAATCCGTGTCAGTATACTGACGCGATTATGAACGAGTTGTCAACGTCTCGGCGCAGCTATAACAGCCCGGCGCGGCAAAAGGCCGCCGCGGCCACGCGGGATCGCATCATCGATGCCGGCGTCCGGCTGGTACGCGGGTTCACCAGCTGGGACTGGGACGAGTTGACCTTCCGTGCTGTCGCCGAACGCGCCGAGATCAACGAGCGCACGGTGTACCGCCATTTCCCGACCGAGCGGCATCTGCACGACGCGATCATGGGCCGGCTGGAAGACGAGGCCGGCATTGCCTACGGGGACGTCGAGCTAGACAACTTCGCCGAGATGACGGCCCGGCTTTTCGCATCGCTGGGGCGGTTCGCGATCAAGGACTCGATCGGTGCGCCGCACGGAGCGGCTTTCGCGGGCGCCGAAGCCAAACGACACGATGCCTTGGACCGCGCCGTTGCCGCGCCACAGTTGCCGGATGCGCAGCGCCGCGCGCTGGCCGGTCTGCTCGACGTGCTGTGGAGTCCGCCCACCTACGAGCGGTTGGTCGGCGCGTGGAACCTCGACAAGACCGAAGCGGTCGAGGCCGTGCAATGGCTCATCGCGAAAGTCATTGCGGCGGTGCAGAACAACGAGGCGCCGATGCTACCGCGATAGCCGCTGCCGGGGCGTACACCCCCATGACCAGGGGTCAGCGACGAACTACACGACTTGGCAAGCGGTTTCGGTCGGGGAACGGGGACGTAACAGCTCCGCCGGATAATTGACACCTGCGGCAGTCGGCTTGGTAACGTCTTTTCACGGTTGACACTCCAGCCTCTCGGAAACATCGCGGCGGCGATCGAATTCCCCGCCGAAGAGCGCCTAAGCGCCGATGTAAGCCGCCACACCAGGTTTGCTTTTGTGCACTGGAGGTCCCCGTCGACCGCCGGTTCACCTGTTGAAACGGCTCCGCGCCGCCCGCGTGTGAGCCAGGGGATCTGACGTGAGCCGATTCACCCAGACCATGTACGACAACGCCCAGCGCAGCCTCAAGGGCATGATCACCGGGGAGCCCGACGCCCCCGTCCGGCATACCTGGGGTCAGGTGCACGAGCGCGCCCGCCGCGTCGCGGGCGGTCTGGCCGCCGCCGGCGTGCGGCACGGCGATGCGGTCGCAGTGCTGGCCGGGGCACCCGTCGAGATCGCCCCGACCGCCCAGGCCATCTGGATGCGCGGTGCCAGCATCACGATGCTTCATCAGCCGACGCCACGCACCGACCTGAAGCGCTGGGCGGACGAGACGACGGCCGTCATCAACATGATCCGCGCCACGGCCGTCGTGGTCTCCGATCCGTTTATGGCCGCGGCGCCGCTGCTTTCCCAACTCGGGATGCAGGTGCTCACCGTCGAGGAGTTACTCGACAATCGGCCGATCGAGCCGGTGGAAACCGACGAAGACGACGTTGCACTCCTACAACTGACGTCCGGCTCGACCGGATCGCCCAAAGCGGTCCGGATCAGTCATCGCAACGTCGTCGCAAATGCCGAGGCGATGCTCGTCGGCGCCGATGTCGACCCCGAATCCGACGTGATCGTGAGCTGGCTCCCGTGCTTCCACGACATGGGCATGACCGGCTACCTGACCGCCCCGATGTACTTCGGTATCGAGCTGGTCAAGATCACGCCGATGGACTTCCTGCGCGACACCCTGCTGTGGGCGAAGCTCATCGACAAATACCAGGCCACCATGACGGCGGCGCCCAACTTCGCTTACACGATGTTCGCCAAACGGCTACGCAAACAAGCTCAGCCCGGCCAGTTCGACTTGTCCACGCTGCGGTGGGCGCTCTCCGGCGCGGAGCAAGTCGAACCGGCCGACGTCGAGGACCTGTGCGAAGCCGGCGCGCCGTTCGGGTTGCGGCCCGAAGCGCTCGTGCCTGCCTACGGCATGGCCGAGACGACGGTTGCGCTGTCGTTCACCGAATGTGGCCGCGGGTTGATCGTCGACGAGGTCGACGCCGATCTACTTGCCTTGCTGCACCGGGCTGTCCCGGCGTCGCGGGGTAAGACCCGGCGATTGGCCTCCCTCGGCCGCCCACTCAAAGGGCTGGAGGCCCGGATCGTCGACCAGGACGGCAAG
>NZ_DATNJW010000654.1:0-3515 GCF_035603715.1 Mycobacterium sp.
GCGATGCGGGCCGAGAAATCGGTGGGCAGCGCCAGCGCTTCGTCCAGTGCGTTGGTGTGCAGCGACTGGGTGTGGCCCTGGGTGGCGGCCATCGCCTCGATGCAGGTGCGCGCGACGTTGTTGAACGCATCCTGAGCCGTCAGCGACCAGCCGGAAGTCTGTGAATGTGTACGCAGCGACAGCGATTTCGCGCTCTTGGGGTTGAACTGCGCGACCAGCTCGCTCCACAGCAGCCGGCCGGCCCGCAGCTTGGCCACCTCCATGAAGAAGTTCATGCCGATGCCCCAGAAGAAGGACAGCCGGGGCGCGAACTTGTCGATGTCGAGCTCGGCGTCCAGGCCCGCCTTGATGTAGTCGACACCGTCGGCAAGCGTGTAGGCGAGCTCCAAATCGGCTGTAGCACCGGCTTCTTGGATGTGATAGCCGGAGATGGAGATGGAGTTGAATTTCGGCATCTTGGCGCTGGTATAGGCGAAGATGTCGGAGATGATGCGCATCGAGGGCTTCGGTGGATAGATGTAGGTGTTGCGCACCATGAATTCTTTGAGGATGTCGTTCTGGATGGTGCCGGCCAGCTTCTCCGGCGGCACCCCCTGCTCCTCGGCGGCCACCACATACAGCGCCAGGATCGGCAGCACGGCGCCGTTCATCGTCATCGACACCGACACCGACGACAGGTCGATCCCGTCGAACAGCTGACGCATATCGAGGATGGAATCGATTGCCACACCGGCCATTCCAACGTCGCCTTGCACGCGCGGATGGTCCGAGTCGTACCCGCGGTGGGTGGCGAGGTCGAAGGCCACCGATAGACCTTTTTGTCCGGCGGCGAGGTTGCGCCGGTAGAACGCGTTGGACTCCGCGGCCGTGGAGAACCCGGCGTACTGCCTGATCGTCCAGGGCTGGTTGACATACATCGTCGGATAGGGGCCGCGGACGAAGGGCGGCTCGCCCGGGAAGGTGTTCAGCGGATATCCGCCGGACTCGACAGCGGCCCGGTCGGCGGCGATGTACACCGGTTTGACGTCGATGTCTTCCGGTGTGTGCCACACCAGTTGGTCGGGTGTGTACCAGTGCGCGGCCGCAGCCGCCGCAACGTGCTCTTGCACTGCGTCTTCGGTCGGTTGCGCCACGCTGCGGTCACTGTGCAGCGGTACATCGGCGAAGCTGCCTACTACAGGCGTGGTGGTCGTCATCGCGGCTAAGCCCCCAACCGGTCGAGCAGATGTGAAAGAGCCTCCACCGCATTGATTTTCGCGGTCAGAAACTCATCGGGTTGGTGATCTGCGCCGGCCACCGCTTTCTGCGGCCCGGCCAGACAGACGTGGGACACCCCCGCGTTATGGGCCGCATCGACGACTGCGGGCGCCTCGGTGCCGTAACGAGTGTCAGTGCCGCACAGCACTGCCACCGCCGGTGACCCCGCGTCGGTGACCGCTTTGGCGATACCGTCGGCATCGACGGTCCCCGGGTTGACCGCCTCGATGCCGCCGGAGGCAAGCAGGTTTGACGCGAAGGTCGTACGGATGTTGTGTTCGGCCAGCGGACCCAGCGGCAACAGCAGCGCCTGTGGGCGCGAGCCGGTGCGGGCAAGGTAGGCATCGGAACGGTCGCGCAGCGCTTCGAACTGCGCGGCGTAGCGGATGAGTTTGCCCGCCGCGAGCGGAGAATATGACGAATCACTCTGTGGCAGAGCTGGTTCGGTAAGATTCGGATATTCGTTGACGCCGGTGATCGCCGTCTTGCGGTGGGCGATGTCGTCGGTGCGCCGGGCGGCGATCTCAGCGATCTGGCCGGCGATGTAGTCATGCGCGTCGACGAAGCCGCCGTGCTGCTCGACGGTTTGAAAGGTCTGCCAGGCTTGGTTGGCCAATTGGTCGGTGAGGTCCTCGACGAACCACGACCCGCCCGCCGGATCCAGGATCCGGCCGACGTGTGACTCCTCGAGCAGCAGTAGCTGGATATTGCGTGCCATTCGGCGCGCGAAACTGGCGGCCATACCCGGGAATCCGCCTTCGATCGCGACGTCGAAGGGGAACACCAGCACGGTGTCCGCGCCGCCGACACCGGCCCCGAAGGAGGCCAGCGTGGTGCGCAGCATGTTCACCCAGGGGTCGCGTTGCGTCATCATCGGCAGCGACGTTTCGGCATGGACGACGGCCGCACCGCGGTCAGGATCGCCGACAACCTCCGCGACTCGCGCCCACAGCCGTCGCAGCGCCCTGATTTTGGCGATCGTCAGAAATTGATCGTCGTCGGCGGCCAGCCGGAAACTGATCTGCGCCAAGGCCTTGGCCACCGGCAGGCCGGATTCGGTGAGCACCCGCAGGTAGGCCACCGCGGCGGCGATGCTGCCGGCGAGCTCCCACGTCGCGTTGGCGCCGAGATTGTGGAACGCGGGCCCGTCGACGGTGATCGCTCGCACACCGTGGTCGTCGGCCAGCCGCGTTGCCATGCTGACGACTTCCCGCAACTCGGGCGCGGGACGCTCGCTGAGCGCCGCAGTGAGTGGGTCGGCCCCCAGGTCGATCGACAGGATTGCCCGCTGATCGGGCTCGACGCGGCTGACCAATTCGAGCAAGGCATCGCCGGCGGCCTGGTAATCAGCGCCGGCATCGAGAATCACCGGCGCCATGCTCAGATAAACGCCTTCGAACACCTTCTCCAGCTGTGCGGGCAACACACCGGACTCCCCCACCCGCACCAATAGCGCGCTGACACCCTCGGTGAGCGCGGCGAGCACCGCGGAGTTGACCTCCTCCGCGGCCACCCCGACCACCCGGTTGGCCGGAATGGCTTCGGTGACCCTCCACCCGGACTTGACGTCGCGCAATGCGTCGGCACCACGCAGGTAGGGCCACTCGCCCGGCAGCGGCGGCTCGGGCAGCTCGTCGAGCGCGGTGTAGAGCGCCCGGATCGCGACCGCCTCGTAGGTCGGGGTTTCCAGCATCTGCTCGGGCTCCGGACCGAGTTCGTCGGCTTGGCGCCGTGTGCTCTTGGCCAGGACCCCGGCCACCGCCGTGCGCCATCTGGCGCGGGCCTGCTCGAGATCGGCAGGTTCAGCGGACACATCGACTGACACCGGCGGCTCCCCATCTCAGTACGTGCCAGGTCCAGGATGTGACAACCCGGCACTGGTCTGTCACCCGACCACCAGGCTAAATGATGCTCGGTCGCGTGACCGCACAACCTGCGGCGACCGGGTCTGACGAGGCACAACGACCCGCCCAGGTGAGGAGTACCTTACTAAGGTAGAGCGGCTAACGTTAGGGCGATCATGCGTACTCGACCGCAGGGCGCAGGCGATCAAACCGGCTCGGTGATCGTGCTTGCCCAGCTGACACCCGGAACGCGGGCAACCGTGGTGGGCACCGCCGCCCAGGCCAATCCGATGGTCGCGAACCGGCTGGGGCAGTTGGGCTTTCGCGCGAACGCCCGGGTCGATGTGATCCGCCGGGCACCACTTGGTGACCCGACCATCTATCGCGTGCAGGACACCGAGCTGTGTCTGCGCC
>NZ_DATNJW010000655.1:0-8996 GCF_035603715.1 Mycobacterium sp.
GACGCCCCAGGGGAGAAGGTGCACTCCCGCGGTGTCGCCTACACACCGAAGGACGGCGGCAAGATCGCGGTCCGCCGCCGTTAAGATCTGCGGCTATGGCCGATGACAGCGAGCTCGTGGACATGATGAACGGCGCCCTGGGTTCGACGATCCCGATTGCCCACAAGATGGGCGTCAAGGTCGTCGAGGCCCGGCCCGGCTTTGCCGCTACCACCGTCGCGGCTGAGGGCAATGGCAACCACTTCGGCGTCATCTACGCCGGCGTGCTGTTCACCGTCGCCGAAGTCCTCGGCGGGATCATTCCGCTGGTCACGTTCGACACTGCGAAGTACTTCCCGCTGGTCAAAAACCTCGACATCCAATTCGTCGCGATGGCCAAATCCGACGTGCGTGCCGAAGCCGGCCTCGACGACGAGACGATCGCGCGGATCGAAGCCGAAGCGGCCGAACGGGGCAAGTCCGATTTCACCCTCGAGGCGGTGGTGACCGATGCCGACGGCACGACGGTCGCCACCACCCGCGGCCTCTACCAGCTACGCGCCATCGGCAAGTAGCCGTCCGGCCGCACGACACTGTGCCGCACCGGCAGCCAGCATGCCGCCAACGGGACTGTCGAGATCAGCCCCAGTGCAACCACTCCCGCTATATGCCGGTGCTCGTCGGGCATGGTGAGCGCCATGATGAGCATGGCGGCGAAGTGGGCGGAGTTCGCCGTCAGGTTGAAGTCGAGGAAAAGTCCGTGTGCCAGTGGTTCGCCCGCCGAACGGAACAGGAAAATAGCCCAGATCACGTAGACCGTGGACAGCATCACCGCGGTGGAATCCGCGTTGCCGCCCCAGTCGAATAGTCGGGCCAGCAACGGCGGCAACGTGTCGATGTGGTGCGTGGCGGCGAGCAGAAGGTTGGGGACGAAGAAGAACAGGTAACCGATCGCGGTAACCCGAATCATCAAGGGCAGCAGAGAAGCTGGCCGAATTCGATTCACGACTGACTCCTGAGATGGATGGCTGCGTTAGACGGCCACGGCGACGGCTTGGATCAGCCGAAGGCGGTCGTCGCGGGCGTTCTGCAACAGGTTCATCACCTTGGTCTCGATATCGGGGACAACGAGTTGAAGACCGAGCGGGTCGGTGGGCGCCTCGAATATCGGCGCCATGGCCGCGACGGCGAAGTCGGTCAGATCGTTCCACACGTCGAGCGTGAATCCTGCGCCCCGCAGCGTCGCGGCGAGCTCATCGGGCGTGACGAGGTGGCTGCGCCCGGGTATGTCGGCCCACGGCACCGGGAACGTGAGCGGCTGGTGGGGTCCTGCCGTGGCGTCCCAGAGCGCGAGCCGGCCACCGGGCCGCAGAACGCGGCGAGCTTCGCTGTATAGCCGCGATTTGTCGGCGACGTTCATCTGCACGTGTTGACTGACAACGACATCGACGCTGGCAGCCGGCAACGGAAGGTCGGTGACGTCTCCTTCGATCACCTCGATCCGGTCGTCGAGGTGTACCAGGCCGTTCAGCCATCGGGCGGTGTCGCAGTATTCAGCGGTGAGATCGACCGCGGTTACGCGACAGCCGTATTCGGCGGCGAGCAGGCGGGCGGTGCCGCCAATGCTGCTGCCGGCGTCGAGGACGTGATCGGCCGCGGTGACGTGAGCGGCCTCCAGCAGCGCCGTGGTGCCAGTCCGGCCCAGCGAGTGGAAGTGCTCGAAGGAGGCGAGGCCACCGGCCAAGTCAGCCGGCGTCAGCGCATCGAAATCCTTTCCAGCACCGCGCAACGCGGCTTCGATACGCTCGCGCACTCCTCCGACGGCGTACTGTGCCACCGCGCCGACGGCGGGCTGCCCGGTCATCGTGCGACCGCCGATGCAGTGCCGATCCGCGGCAGTTGCGCGTGGCGGATCCGGTCGGGGTCATGGGTGGTCTGCCAGAGATCGGAGTCGATCGACAGCGCTCCGATGGACGCGCCGTCTTGGAAGGTGTGCAGGTAACGCTTGCGGTTCGGGGCAGGGGTGACAACAGATTTCGCGAGCAGGCGCATGGCGCGGGCCATCCCGGAGAGGCCACGTGTGGTGCCGGGCATGCTGGCGAGATAGCGGCGAGCGATCGTTTCCATGTCCTCGGCCGGCCGGCCGGTGAGGCGCTCGACGGCATCAGTGGGCGCGTTGATGGCGAAGGTGTCTCGTTTGAGTTCGTCGACGTACCACTTGATTTGGATGAGGCTGTACTCGTCGAAGCCGATCGAGCGGGCCGACTTCGCAAATACCGCGAACGGAATGTCGAGGTAGCGGATCGTACGGCCGAACACTCGGCTGAGGATTTCGGCGTAGCCGCCGGGGGTGAGCAACTCCGGGCCGGTGGGACGGTAGCTGCGCCCCAGATGCGGTTCGGGATCTACCAGTAGAGCGGCGACGACCCCGGCGATGTCCTCATTGGACGGTGGGGCGTTGAGCCCGTCGCCGAAGGGGAGCGTCAACATCCCGAACTGCGCCACGGAGTCCAGCGTGTAGGTGTAGCTCTCCGCGAAAAAGCCCGGGTTGACGGTGATCGACCCGACTGTCGGCATCCAGTCGAAAACCCGGTCAGCGAGCCACGTGGCGCGGGTGTGCGCCGAAAGGTGACCGGGGTCGGCCAGCCATTGACTCATGGATACCACGACCTCGAGCCGCTTTTCCTCGGCGATGGCAGCGAACAGGGTGGCGGCTTCCAATGCACTCGGCATGGCAGGGGCCGCCCAGTAGGCGCGCTGCACGCCGTCCAGCGCCTTGCGCACATCGTGCACGTCGCTGACATTCCCGACGACGATTTCCGCTCCGCGGCGGCCCAGCGCGGCGGAGCGGGCGTCTTCGCGATGGACCATCGCGCGAACCGGAAGACCGCGTGACAGCAATTCCAGGGCAGTATGACGTCCGGTCTTGCCCGCTGCCGCGGTCACCAGGGTTGTGGGTGGGGTGTTCATCATGGTCACTCCTTTGTCGACTCGATGGGGTGTCAAGAAACGCATTGCGCAGCAATCTTTTTCAGGCGATCACCGCCTCTGATTCCGCCGATTCGGGGATCTCGGCCGGCGATCTGCGTGCCCGTGCGGGCAGCAGCACCGCCACGACGACCGCCGCGGCCAGCGCGATGGCCGCGCAGACCAGAGAGCCGATCTGCATGCCGCCCAGGAACGCGTGGTTGACCGCATCGCGCGCACCGGCAGCCTGTGCGACGGGCAATTGCCCAATGACCCTGTACGCGGCCGCCGTTGATTGTTTCATCGTGGACCGGAGGTCTGCCGGAAGCGCCGCAAGAGCCGACGACGAGTCGATGCGCCTGGCGTAGACGGATGCGAACACGCTGCCGACGATCGCGACGCCCAGCGTGCCGCCCAGTTCGCGGGTGGTGTCGTTGACGGCCGAACCGACCCCGGCCTTGTCGGCGGGCAGCGAGCCCATGATCGCTTCGGTGGCGGGTGCGAAGGTGAGGCCGAGGCCGCCACCGAGCAGCACCATCTGCCCGGCGATCTGCAGGTAGGGCGTGGCCGCATCGGCGGTGGAGGCCCATGCGAGCCCCGCCGCGAAAATCGCAAGACCCGCCGCGACGACCGCTGTGCTGCCGAGTCGCTCCACCATGCGTGGACCTAGCACGCTGGCGACGGCGATCGACACGGCGACCGGCAGCAGCCGTGCACCCGCCTCGAATGCGCTGTAGCCCTTGATGAATTGGAAGTACTGGGTGATCACGAAGATGAAGCCGAACAGGGTGAGAAAGCCCGCTGTCACCGCCAGGCTCCCCCCGGAGAATCGCCGGTTGGCGAACACCGAGACGTCCAGCATCGGGTGCGAACTACGCTGCTCCCACCGCGCAAAGGCGGCGAGAACAACCGTGGCGATACCAAAGCCCGCCACCGCCCGCGCGCTGCCCCATCCCCACTGCGGGGACTCGATAACCGTGTAGATCAGCGCTGTCACGCCGACACTGGACAGGACGAGCCCGGGCATATCGACCTTCGGTGCGGCCGGATCACGCGACGTTGGGACGAACAGAATGCCACCCACGATTGCGATCGCGGCGACCGGCACGTTCACCAAAAAGATTGATCCCCAACTGAAGTGCTCGAGCAGCCAGCCGCCGGACATCGGCCCGGCTGCGACGCCGACACCGACCATCGCCGCCCAGATGCCGATCGCCTTGGCCCGCCGCACCGCATCGGTGAAGATGTTCGTGATCAGACCCAGGGTGGTCGGAAAGATCACCGCGGCGCCGACCCCCATCGCGGCGCGGGCCGCGATCAGAGCTTCTGCCGAGTTCGCTTGCGCCGCAACGATCGATGTCATCGCGAACAGGGCGAGCCCCCCGCTGAGCCAACCGCGTCGACCGTAGCGGTCGCTGAGGCTGCCTGCCGACAACAACAGTCCGGCCATGACGAGGGTGTAGGCGTCCACGATCCACTGCAGTTGCGCGGTGTCGGCATTCAGTTCTCGGGAGAGTGTCGGCAGGGCGACGTTGACGATGGTGGCGTCGACGCTGATGACGAACACGCTGAGGCAGATGGCGGCCAGTGCGGCGATCGGATGGTCGCGGAACACCGGCGGGCGAGGAAAGATGCGCATGAACAGAACCGTAAACTGAATAGACAAGAAAATCAAGCAATAACTTGATTAACAAGTTAGAGGGGTAGAGTGGCTGGTGTGGCCGGTCGCAAGAGTTACAACCAGAACTGCCCGATAGCACGCGGGCTTGACGTGCTCGGTGAGCGCTGGACGCTGCTGATCCTGCGCGAGCTTCTCGGGGGAGCTCGCCGCTATGGCGATGTGCGGGCAGCGCTTCCGGGCATCGCCACCAACCTGCTCGCCGACCGGTTGCGCGAACTCGAAGAGGCCGGCCTGGTGGTCCGCAGCGAATTGCCGCCGCCCGTTGCCCGGACCGTCTACACACTCAGCGACGAAGGCTGGCGGAAGGTGCCGCCAGTGATCCGGGGCGTTGCCACGTTCGGACTGGATCTGCTCGAACCGAGCGAAAGCGCGCTGACACCGTTGAACGGATTTCTGGCCGGGATACTTCTCGGCTTCGATCCCACTCAGGTCTCCGATGGCCCGGCGTCCTACAGTGTCGACATCGACGGCCGTCGTTTCGGATTCGGAGTGACCAGGGATGGATTGACCGCCGCGACGGATCCGCCGGCCGTCACCGTGACCGCGACCGCAGCAGACCTGATCACCGCACGCCTTGGCGGGACCGCCGCCGAGCGGAAGGCTGCACTGCGGCGGTGCAAGTTCGAAGGTAGCGCCGCAGCGATCGAAGCGATGCGCGCGGCGTTTCGGCTGTCGGCAGATCCCGGGCTGGGACTGGTCAACCGCAGCTAGCCGTTATGTCTCGGCTGCGGCCCGTCGTGGCAACTTCCATCCCGGCCGGATGAAGTGACAGGTGTACCCGTTGGGGTAGTGCTGCAGGTAGTCCTGGTGTTCGGGCTCGGCCTGCCAGAAGTCGCCGGCCGGGCTGACTTCAGTCACCACCTTGCCGGGCCACAGACCTGAGGCCTCGACGTCGGCGATGGTGTCCAGCGCGACGCGCTTCTGGTCGTCGTCGACGTAGAAGATCGCGGAGCGGTAGCTGGTTCCGACGTCGTTGCCCTGCCGGTTTTTGGTGGTCGGGTCGTGGATCTGGAAAAAGAACTCCAGGATTGCGCGGAAGTCGGTGACTGCCGGGTCGTAGGTGATCTCGATGCCTTCGGCATGGGTTCCGTGATTGCGGTACGTGGCGTTGGGCACGTCGCCGCCGGTGTAGCCCACTCGGGTCGAGATGATTCCGGGCTGTTTGCGGATCAAGTCCTGCATGCCCCAGAAGCAGCCGCCGGCCAGTATTGCCTTGCTGTAGTCCGTCATCTCCCCGATTATCCACTTGCTCGACAAACTGCAATAGAACGTGTTCTAGTTTCTTGCGTGAGCAAGGTTTTTACCCGCGATGAACTCGCTGCCGCGTTCGCGCGTTTCGAGCAGACCGTTGACGAGGCCGCCCAGGCCAAGAATTGGGACCAGTGGGTGCAGCATTACACCCCGGATGTCGACTACATCGAGCACGCGGCGGGCACCATGAAGGGTCGCGACGAGGTGCTCACCTGGATCAGCAAGACGATGAGCACGTTCCCGGGCAGCCATATGACGGCGTTCCCGTCGCTGTGGTCCGTCATCGACGAACCCACGGGACGGATCATCTGCGAGCTCGACAACCCGATGGTCGACCCGGGCGACGGCACCATCATCAGCGCGACGAACATCTCGATCATCACCTACGCGGGCGACGGCCAATGGTGCCGCCAAGAAGACATCTACAACCCGCTGCGCTTTTTGCAGGCGGGAATCAAGTGGTGCAAGAAGGCGGAAAAGCTAGGCACGCTCGACGACGACGCGGCCCGCTGGATGCAGACGTACGCGGGAATGCAATGAGCGCGCCCAAGCTGGTCATCGGGGCCAACGGATTTCTGGGTTCGCACGTCACGCGTCAACTCGTCGCGACCGGCGCGCAGGTGCGGGTGATGGTGCGCCCGACGGCGAACACCCGCAGCATCGACGACCTCGACGTCACTCGCTTTCACGGCGACGTCTTCGACACCGCCACCGTGCGCGAGGCGATGGACGGCTGCGACCAGGTGTACTACTGCGTGGTCGACACCCGTGCGTGGCTGCAGGACCCCGCGCCGCTGTTCCACACCAACGTCGAGGGCCTGCGCAATGTGCTCGACATCGCTAAAGACGCTGGCCTACAGCGCTTTATCTTCACCAGCACCTACGCGACGGTCGACCGTCGCCATGGTCACGTGGCCACCGAAGCCGACCGAATCGGCAACCGGCGGGTAAGCCCCTACGTTCAGTCGCGGGTGCAGGCCGAGGATCTGGTGCTGCGCTATGCCGCCGATCATGGCCTCCCCGCCGTCGCCATGTGTGTGTCGACGACCTACGGCACCGGCGACTGGGGCCGCACCCCGCACGGCGCGTTCATCGCGGGCGCGGTCTACGGCAAGCTGCCGTTTCTGATGAACGGCATTCAGCTGGAAGTCGTTGGTGTCGACGACGCTGCCCGCGCGATGCTGCTGGCCGCCGAGCGCGGCCGAGACGGCGAGAAATACCTGATCTCTGAGCGCATGATCCCGCTGAAAGAGGTGGTCAAAATCGCTGCCGACGAGGCCGGTGTACCCGCGCCACGGCGGGCGATTTCGGTGCCGGTGCTCTACGCGATGGGCGCCATGGGCAGCCTGCGAGCCAAATTGACCGGCAAGGACGCTGAGCTCAGTCTCGAATCGGTGCGGATGATGCGCGCCGAAGCGTCAGTCGACCACGGCAAGGCTGTGCGCGAATTAGGTTGGGAGCCAAGGCCGGTCGAGGAGTCCATTCGGGAAGCCGCGCGTTTCTGGGCCAACATGAAGAATGCCAAGCGAAACAGCAAGGCCGCATCGTCCGAGTGAGCCGGAATGGCGCTTAACTTCCGACGTCCGATCCTCCGCGTGTCTCAAGTAACACAAGTGATTTTTGTTACATAGTGTGACGCATGGTGGATGTGTGGTGGCACCGCGCTGAAACACGTCACCCTGCGCCGTTCGACGACTGCCGCATCTCGGCGGTAGCGCAGCGGTGACCGCGACGACGCCCGCCGGGCTCGCAGGTTACGTGCGTGACCAACTCACGCCGCCGCTGGCGACCGTCGGTGGTTTCGCGCGGATGTGCACGCTGGCCGGAAAAGCGTTGTTCCGCCGACCTTTTCACTGGAACGAGTTCATCGTCCAAACCTGGTTCATTACCAGGGTCGCGTTGCTGCCCACTATTGCGGTCTCGATCCCGCTGACCGTGCTGATCGTTTTCACGCTCAACACCTTGCTGGCCGCCTTCGGCGCCGCCGACATCTCGGGGGCGGGCGCAGCCCTGGGCGCCGTCACCCAGCTCGGCCCGCTAACCACCGTGCTGGTGGTGGCCGGCGCCGGCTCGACCGCCATCTGCGCCGACCTGGGCGCACGCACCATCCGCGAAGAGATCGACGCGATGGAGGTTCTCGGCATCGATCCGATCCACCGGCTGGTGGTGCCGCGGGTGGTGGCGGCGACGGTCGTCGCCACGCTGCTCAACGGAACCGTCATCACGATCGGATTGGTCGGCGGCTTCCTCTTCGGTGTCAAACTCCAAAACGTATCGGGCGGCGCTTATCTCGCGACGCTGACATTGATCACCGGTTTACCCGAAGTGCTCATCGCGACCATCAAAGCGGCGATCTTCGGGACGATCGCAGGACTGGTCGGTTGCTATCGCGGCCTGACCACCAAGGGCGGTCCCAAAGGTGTCGGCGTCGCCGTCAACGAGACGCTGGTGCTCTGCGTTCTCGCGCTGTTCGCGGTCAACGTCGTGCTGACCACCATCGGCGTCCGCTTCGGGACGGGACACTGACATGACGACCGCAGCGGTAGTTCGCGCGCGCTTTCCGCGCGCGGCCGCCGGTGTCGACCATTACGCCGGCGGGGCCATCCGCGGGATCAACAATGCCGGGCACCTCACCCGGTTCTCCATCGTCGGCGCCTGGTCGATCGGCTGGGCGTTGCGCCGCTACCGCAGGGAGACGCTGCGGCTGATCGCTCAGATCGGCATGGGCACCGGCGCCATGGCGGTCGTCGGCGGTACCGCGGCGATCGTGGGCTTCGTGACGCTGTCCGGTGGCTCGCTGATCGCCATCCAGGGTTTCGCGTCGCTGGGCAATATCGGCGTCGAGGCGTTCACCGGATTCTTCGCCGCCCTCGCCAACGTGCGGGTCGTCACCGCGGTGGTGACCGGTGTGGCGCTGGCCGCCACGGTCGGAGCGGGTGCGACCGCGGAGTTGGGGGCGATGCGGATCAGCGAGGAGATCGACGCCCTCGAGGTGATGGGCATCAAGTCGGTGGCGTTCCTGGTGTCCACCCGGCTGATGGCGGGGCTGGTGGTGGTCGTCCCGCTCTACGCGATGGCACTGGTCATGTCGTTCCTGTCCGGACAGGTTGTCACCACG